>CAMOVY010000029.1 GCA_946627905.1 uncultured Clostridia bacterium | reverse complement strand
GCAAACGAATTGTCCTTTTTTAACGGCACGTTTCAATTTTTCTATAGCCTTCTTCTCTATGCGCGATATGTAAGAGCGCGAAATTTTAAGAAATTTAGCCACTTCGCGCTGGGCGTATGTCCTGTCGTCTTTTAAGCCGTACCTTAAACACAGCACGGTAAACTCCCGCTCGGTAAGCGTTTCTTTCAGGAACTTTACAAGCCTGTCGCGCTTTATGCTTCTGTCGACTTCGGCAAACACCGCGTCTTCTCTCTCCGCCAAAAGGTCGATTAAGGTAAGTTCGTTGCCGTCTTTATCCACGCCCACGGTGTCAGAAAGCGACACGTCGTTTTTATACTTTTTATTTGAACGCAAAAGCATTAGTATTTCGTTCTCTATGCAACGTGCGGCAAAAGTCGCAAGTACCGTGCCTTTATCGTGTTTATAAGAATCCACCGCCTTAATAAGCCCTATGCTTCCCACGGATATAAGGTCGTCGGCGTCGGCGCTCCCCGCATACTTTTTGGCTACGTGCGCTACTAAGCGCATATTGTGCGAAATAAGTTTATCCCGCGCTTCCCTGTCGCCGAGTTGCATCTTTTCAATGCACTCCGTCTCTTCGTCTTCCGAAAGGGGTTTCGGAAAAGACCCGTTCCCCAACACGCTCCCCGCGAAAAAAGTCAGTTTGCCGAGTAAAAAGTTAAGAATTTCAAACATAAAAAAACGCCCCTTTTAAGTTTTATTTACTAATATCTTTACGGGGCGAAATCTCGGAATATACTCTACTGCTCGTACACTTTTTTCGCGTAAAACAAGGTAAAAATACGGTCATAAAGGTATTTACATTTTAAAATCGGGGTTTAAAATACTTTCGGCGTTTGGAAAACAATAAAAGGAGAACAAAGAACGGCAATCGATTATTTTTATTATGTCTGTCGGCACAGGTTTTACGACAGAATAGGTCAATACGAAGAAGATAGGCGTTTATTAAACTCCCCTTAAAGGCAGGTGCAATATGAACGTTATAAATTTCATATCTATTCACGTTTTTGAATTCAAAGTAGTAATAAGCGCTATAGTGGTTGCGGCGGCTGAAATATTACTCAAAAAATTCGGCGAAAAATTGCCGAATTTTATAGTAAACTATCTTTCGCTTTTTATTGCGTTTGCGGCGGAGTTTTTCGGAGACTTAATTGTAAGCGGCAGCCCATGCTTTACCGAAGAACTATTATACGGCGCGCTTTTAGCGTATTCTTTCGGCACTTTTGTGCAGGTATGGATAATAAAACTTTTACGCGGCGAAAACGCTGACAACGAGTTGTTTTTGCTGGTTAAAAGCATTACCGAAAACCTTTGCGGAGAGAATTCCGCCACGGAAATATCGGCTATCGCAAAACTTTTAAAAGACGTCGCTTCCGCCGACGAAGAAGTTTTAAAAGAACGCATAGTCGCACTTCTTAAAAAACGGGCGAAAGACGGCGTTTCGGAAACGGCGATTACTTCGGTTGCGGAACTTATATTGCAATCGGCAAAACAACTGAAAAAAGAAAACTAATTCTTTTAAAGGGGGCAACCCCTTTTTTCTTTTGCGCGGTATAATCGCGTAAAATACCGTCAATAATTTTTAGCATAATATGAATTTTACCGAAAGTCTTGAAAAAAACGTCGCCGCTTTAAAAAAAGCGCTTGATTCCGACGACGTCAAATATAAAGAAATAAAAATCGGCGAAAAACAGGGCTGTATCATCTTCGTCGCCGATTTAACCGATAAATCCGCCGTGGGCGAACTTATTATCCGCCCCGCCGCAAATTTTTCTGGCGTACCCGACGAAACCACGTTATCCGAAACCTTTTTAAGCCCCGAAACCGAAAACGAAACCGCGGTAGAAAAAACCGCCGAAAAAATAGTCGGCGGCTCTTCGGCGCTGCTTTGCGACGGCGTAAAAACGGCGTTTTTGTTCGGGCTGAAAAAATTCGATAAGCGCGCTATAGCAGAACCCCCCACTTCCACCGTTATAAAAGGGCCGAGAGAAGGCTTTGTCGAAAGTCTTTCGGTCAACGTAAGTTTGATGCGCAGAAAACTCGTTTCCCCCGATTTGCGATTTAAATATCTGTCCGTAGGGGAGTTTTCAAGCACAAAAGTCGCGCTGTGCTACGTGAACGGAATTGCCGACGAAAAACTTATAGCCACCCTTTCGGAAAAAATCAAAAAGGCAAAAATAGACGCCGTGTTGGACTCTTCCTACGTATCCAAATTTTTGGGCGAACACAAAACGTCGCTGTTTAAGCAAATCGGAAACACCGAAAAGCCCGACGTTTTAGCCGCCAAAATTTTAGAAGGCAGAATTGCCGTGCTTGTCGACGGTTCGCCCATCGCGCTGACCGTTCCCTATCTTTTAATCGAAGACTTTCAAAGCCCCGGAGACTATTACAATTCGTCGTACAGCGCGACGGTCGCACGGATTTTAAGACTGCTTGCGGTAATTATTTCCATTTATCTTCCCGCAATCTACGTGGCGGCGCAACTTTTCCATTTGCAGTTTATACCCCTTTCGTTTTTGCTGACAATAGTAAACAGTATAAAAGGCATACCGCTATCGCCGAGTTTCGAGATGTTTTTTACCCTTTTGGTGTTCGAAATATTAAACGAAGCCAGCGTCCGTATGCCAAAATACGTCGGTATGGTGGTTTCTATCGTCGGCGGACTCGTTCTCGGCGAAACGGCGGTGAACGCGGGTATTATTTCCGCGCCCGCGCTGATGATAATAGCGCTTTCGGGAATATGCCTTTACACCGTGCCCGAACTCGAACAGACCTTTTCCGTATTAAGGCTGTTGTTTCTTATAATCGGCGGGTCTTTCGGTGCGTTCGGAATAATAGTCGCCTCCGGCGTACTTTTAACATATCTCGTGTCATTTGAAAATTATCGCACGCCGCTGCTTGCGCCCTTTTCGCCGCTTATCGTCAAGGATTTAAAAGACGGCATATATAAGGGGTTTATGATAGAACAGCGCCTGCGCCCCCTTTCGCTTAAAAACATCAGAACTCGGCGGGCTAAAAATGATTAAAGCATTTAAACCGAGACAAATCTGTTTTTTTTACGTTGCCATACTGCCCGTAATAAAGTTCTTTATGATGCCGAGTTTAATCTGCGGGATTTCCGGCGAAGATTTATGGATTTCCGTTTTAATAAACTGCCTTGTGGACTTTACGGCGATTTTTATAGTGTATATTTGCCTGAAAGACGCTGATTGCGATTTTTTTACGCTTAACGAACGGCTTTTCGGCAAAGCGTTTTCTAACACCGTCGCGGCATTATATATAGTATTTTTCCTTTTAAAAACGGTTATGCCGTTAAACGAAGTGAAAGACTACGTGGAAATGACGCTGTATATCACTTCGCCGAGTATATTTACCTTTATGCCCGTGTTCGCGCTCATCATTTTCGTATGCATACATCACTTGCGCGTTGTAGGCAGAATTGCCGACGGCATGCTTATCGTCGCGCTTATAGGCTACGCGTTTATGTTCGCCTTGGCGCTGCCGAATACCGATTTCGGCGCGCTTTTACCCGTCGGCGCGCACGGCGCGAAAAATATTCTGCAAGGTTCTTACGTTTCCGAGCCGTGGTTTAACGACTGCGCGTATTTTCTGTTTTTTATGGGCAATTACGTGAAAGGCAAAAAAGACGGGCTTAAAATATTCGCGTCCGTCGCGGTATCCGCGGTAATAGTTATATTTTTCTGTATGCTGTTTTACGGAACGTTTACTTCCATCGCTTTCCGCCAACGCTTCGCGCTTACGGAAATTTCCAAATACACAACGGTTATAAACAACACCGAACGGTTCGACTATATACCTATATTCGCGCTTTTGTTTACGGCGGTATTCTCGCTCGCGCTACCGTTTTACTTTGCGACGGAATTGTTCGTGCGGATTTTGCCCGTTAAAAGGAATTTGGCGGCGGTTATAATCTCGCTGCCGTCCATAATTTTACTGTTGTTTTTCGAAGAGTATTTTGCAACCGTCGAAAATTTTATCACGCAGATTGCAAGCGGGTTTTTCATATTGTTCGGCACGGTATTCCCCGCTACGCTTGCTGTTATAATGAAAATTCGCTTATCCAAGGAGCATAAATTTGAAATTCAAAGGGGTTAAAATCGCCGCGATAATCGTTGCCGCCGTGTTTTTGCTGTTCTTTTCAAACGATTTCGGGCTTATAGACATAGAAAAAACCGCCATAATCACCGCGGTTGCCATTGACCTTGAAGAAGACGGCGAATATAAAATCACCGCCCAAATCGCCGTGCCGGAGGCTACCGACACCAACACGGAAAACCTGCGCGCGCAGATTGCGGGCAAAGGTTCTACCGTCGGCGCGGCGATAAAAAATATCGGCGACACTTCCGGCTGGTTTCCGCAACTGTGCTTTTGCAACCTTATTATAGTCGGCAAGGGCTTTTCCGATTACAATATTATAAAGGTGCTCGACTACTTTTCCAAAACCTTGCGTATACAGGATTCCGCACTTATCGTTATGGCGGAAACGGACGGTGCGGAACTCCTTAAACTCTCCACCCCGCTGGACAACATTTCGTCTTTCGCGCTGCAAAAAATACTGCTTAAAAACGCGGGCTTAAATCGCGACATTGCCATGTGCGATGTTAAAAGTTTCTGCACAGGCTACTATTCCGACGCGGGTTCAGCCTATATGCCGCTTATAAAAGTGGTTTTGCAAAAAGCCGAAAACGAAAAGACTTCCGCCGAAGATACAGACGGCGCGGAAAGTTCGGGTAGCGCGGGCGTTGCGGGCGGCGGTAGTAGCGGTGGCAGCGGTTCTGGCGGAGAAAGCGGCGGCGCTAAAGGCGACGCGATTTTTAACGCCAACACTACCGCCTTGTTTTTGCACGGCAAAAAGGTGGGCGAATTAGACGCCGACTTAACGCTCGCTTTCAACGCCTTAACACGGGACTTTGCTACTTCTACCTTCGAAGTGAAAGACGTTAATACGGGCGGCGAACCTTTAAATTACCTTTTAACCGTATTCTCCTGCAAAGCAAGTCGAAGTTTAACGGTGTCCGAAAACGGCATTACCTTGCACGTATCGTTAGACGTTTACGCTAAAATAAGCGATATGAACGGGGAAACTTCTGACCTTGAATATATCAAAAATCTGCCCTTGCCCGTATACGTAAAAGAGCGCGCGGAAGCCGACTTTACCGAACGCATAACCGATTTAATCCGCACGGAAATTCAGACGGGGTGCGACTTTTTAGACGTAAAAAAGGAGTTGTACAGAAAGCACCACTCCTATTACAGCGTTTATAAAGATAATTTTATTGAAAATCTGTCTTACTCGGTAAGCGTTAGTTTTACCGGACAAAAATAGCGGTTAAAAACCTGTGCCGCTATTTTTGCCACTCTCAGTATGACAAGGCGGTTTGAGATTGCTTCAAAAGCCCGTCAAGTAAGCAATATTCGCAATGACAAATAATATGATTGTCATTGCGAGCGAACATTGTGAGCGCGGCAATCTCAAGAAGATTACTTCGTTTGTCCGTCTTTGTCTGCCGCTCTCGTAATGACTAAATTTACCTGCCGTTTTTATTTTGCGGGGTTTCTTTTAACACTACGTCGTGCGCGCCGCCTTCTATTATGCTGGTAGCCGATACCAGCGTTAACGTCGCTTTTTGCTGTAGTTCTTTAATTGAAAGCGCGCCGCAGTTGCACATCGTCGATTTTATCTTCGCAAGAGACATTGAAACGTTGTCCTTTAAGTATCCCGCGTACGGAACGTAGGAGTCTACCCCCTCTTCAAAGGAAAGTTTACTGTCGCCGCCCAAGTCGTAGCGCTGCCAGTTGCGCGCGCGGTTGCTGCCTTCGCCCCAGTACTCTTTGACGATATTGCCGTTAATGCTGAATTTTTTGGTCGGGCTTTCTTCAAAGCGGGCAAAATATCTGCCCAGCATCAAAAAGTCCGCACCCATAGCGAGCGCCAAGGTCATATGATAGTCGTGAACTATCCCGCCGTCCGAACACACGGGCACGTAAACGCCCGTTTCTTCAAAATATTTATCGCGTTCGGCGCAAACGTCCATTAAAGCCGTCGCCTGCCCCCTGCCGATGCCCTTTGTTTCACGGGTGATGCAGATAGAACCGCCGCCGATACCGACTTTTACAAAGTCCGCGCCGCAGTCGGCTAAAAACCGAAATCCCGCGCCGTCTACCACGTTGCCCGCGCCGACCTTTACTTTATCGCCGTAGGTTGCCCGTATCCACTCTATGGTAAGTTTCTGCCACTCGGAAAACCCTTCGGAAGAATCTATGCAAAGGATATCCGCGCCCGCGTCTATAAGTGCGGGAACGCGGGTTTTATAGTCGCGCGTGTTAATTCCCGCGCCGACGACGTAGCGTTTTTCGCCGTCTAATAGTTCTGCGGGGTTTTCCTTATGCGACTCGTAATCCTTTCTGAACACGAAACTGACTAGCCGCCCGTCGTCGTCTATAATAGGCAGAGAGTTTAGTTTGTGTTCCCATATAATGTCGTTGGCTTCTTTAAGCGACACGCCGTTTTTAGCATAGACAAGTTTAGAAAAAGGGGTCATAAAATCTTCGACTTTCTCGTCGGGAGTCATACGGCTTACCCTGTAATCGCGGCTGGTAACAATACCCAAAAGTTTGCCGTGCGCCGTGCCGTCCGAAGTTATAGCCATCGTGGAATGCCCCGTGCGCTGTTTTAAATCTATAACGTCCGCAAGCGTTGCGGAAATCGGCAGGTTGGAATCGGAAACGACGAACCCCGCCTTAAACGCCTTGACTTTGACGACCATCGCCGCCTGCTCTTCGATAGGCTGCGAACCGTAGATAAAGGAAATGCCGCCTTCTTTGGCAAGCGCTACAGCCAGCCTGTCGCCCGAAACCGACTGCATAACCGCGGAAACGAGCGGTATATTCATAGAGATGGCGGGCTCGAAACCCTTGCGGTATTTTACTACGGGGGTTTTTAAACTCACGTTATCAGGGATACAGTCTTTAGAAGAATAGCCCGGAATTAAAAGGTACTCGTTAAACGTATGCGCGGGCTCTGAAATAAATTTTGCCATAATCGTCTCCTTTTCAATAAAATTAAATTAAAAGCGAAAGCCGAAGCAATCGCTTTTCCGTTTCAGTCATCAATCGAGATGGAACGCTTTGTTTATGTCCGCGACTTCCTTATCGCTTATCATAACGATATCGCCTATCATCTTGGCGTGAATAATGGTGTCGGCGGTAAACTCGGCGACTTCCAAGCGGTCGAACGCGTTTATAAGCGTGTTGCCCGTGCCGATAACGCTGTCGTTTTCAACCAAAACCATGGGCGAACGTGCGCTTATAACCGAAGAAATCTTTTCGGGGTTAATGACGTTCGTTCCGAACGGCACTACCGCGATATCGCGCATAGCGATATAGGATTCCGGAATAGTCCTGCTGTCTATCGGCGTGTGCGTAGCGCCGAAAGCCATTATATGCTTGGGCTGCGCGACGGTTATCGCGTTGATTTCGGGATGCCCGTCGTAAATGAGTTTGTGCAGTTCTGCCGAACGGCTGGGGGTTTTGCCCGCTTCGCACCGATTGTACTCTATACGCACAATGTCTTCGGGTTCTACGTGCTTTCTGTCAACGCCGTACGGAGTAATAAGGAAAGAGTGTTTATTTAGCCTTGCCGAAAAAGTGCCTTGAGTACTTGTGAAAAGCCCTTGGTCGTACGACCTGTGAATAAGCGCGCACATTTCCTCTCTCAAGCGGCGCTCGTCAGACGAGTAATCGCTCGGAATAAACTCTTCAAACGCCTTCCGCCCTGTTTCGGAATAAATCTGCAGTTGTTTTTCGGTAAGCGTTGCGGGTTTGCCGAGAATAGAAGCGGTAATACCGATAGACGCGGCGAAATCCAACGTTTCTAAACGCTTAAACGCTTCGAGCAGATTGTCCGCGCAGGTTATAACGCCGTGATTTTCCATAATAACGGCGTTTAAGCCCTTTTTGATTTCGTCGACTATTCTGTTTGCCAAGGCGTCGCTGCCGGGGATTTCGTATTTTGCAACCCCCACCTTGCCGCACACCTGACTTACCGTGGGAATAACGTTTATATCTGGAATTTTCCTGACAAGGCTATAACTGACGAGCGTCGGCGGATGCGCGTGAAGTACGGCGGATACGTCCGAACGGGTTTCGTACACGAGTTTATGGAACGGGAGTTCCACGCTGGGCTTATACTTTCCGATAACCGTACCGTCGGGCAGAACTTTACATATATCCGCGGCGGTTAAAGCCCCTTTGTCTATTCCCGAAGGCGTTATCCAGATAACCCCTTCGCTGTCTTTTATGGATAGATTGCCGCCCGAAGTGGTGGTAAGTCCTTTACGATATACCCTGCTTAAAATAAGCACTATCTGCTCCGCAGGATGCATAAGGTTGAAATTCATATCGCGCACTCCTTAAATATAAAGATATTCTGCTTGAAAACGTCTTAAATCTTTCCCGTTTTTACCTCTGTTGACCGCCGATTTATAAATCTTATATAAAATTATATACTAAAAAAATTTTTCCGTCAAACTCTTTGTTTCCGATTTGGGTAAAATAACGGTAAAAAATCCAAAGTCAAGGATATATGACGAAAAAAGCAAAAATATTTTTAAAAAATTTTTTGTAAAACGGAGCATAAAAGATTGACGAAAATAAAAAAACGTTTATAATAATAAACAATAAGTCGAAAGGCTTGAACAACTTAATATTTTTGTTGTTTCACCTTAAGTTGAAATAAAAAAAGCGGTTTCCGCTTGAAAGGAGGTAGAACAATGAAAAAGTTCTTCAAAAACTGCGTAAAGTTTTTTGAAATTGACGAAACAGCTGCATTGTATTTCGCACTTACGAACGTTAGCAAAAACTTTTAACGCAGGGGGTAGTTAAAACCCAACGGGGGCTCTTAATCGAAGGCGATTAAGGGGCTTTTTCATTTTATGTGGGGATTTTCGTTAATTTTCCCCTTTTTTATTGCTATTTTTTTGTTTTCGACAAAATAAGACATAATACAACAATCTTTTCGGGTTTAAAAAGTAAAATAAATTTGACTTGCCTTGTAGGATATTGTATAATGATAATGTCAAACTTGAATTAACGTTAAGTTAAGTCGAACAATTTAAACTCAATATTTTTTCTAATCCTTTATTAAAAATGGATTGCTGTCTTTCATTACGGTGGGATAACGCTTACCGAAATGCAACAAGGCAGAATCCGTTTTGAAAAAAATTGAGTTTTCCTTTGTTCGCATTTCAAGTTTGACGACTTTCGGTACGGCGTTTCTCGCAGTGTCGCGTACCGAAAGGTTGCGGCACTTATTTTTTTGAAATAACAATAAAAGGAGAAAAAAATTATGGAATACACAGTCAAAGGCACGGCGATAGAAAATTACGTATCTCAGCACGGAATTTCCGCTTACGAATTTTGCAAAAGATTTGACATAGACGTAAAAACTTACGACAGAATAGTTCGTGGTGAAAAGGTAAAGTTAGAGACGCTTTTTGTATTATCGCACAAAATGAATTTATCTTTAAACAGTTTTTTAGCGTAAAAAAACCGCCCGTTCTCGGGCGATTTAAAGTTTTTCTGCATAAAACCGTTGACAAAACGTAAAAAATATCATAAAATATAATTGCAAAGGCGAACCGGTACAGGCGGTTAGCCGATGTTGAAGATTATTATTGAAATAACCGTCCTATCAGACCAAAGGGCGGTTATTTCTTTTTTATTTCGCGTAAAATAATTATTACAGCATATAAAGTAAGAAAAAACGGTATGTATTCCATACGCAGCACCTCCTTTCCCTTTCGGGCAGAAGTACTAACCGCCGCAGTCGCCTTTGCAACTATACCGTTTTATTTTACAACTTTTCGACAAAATTCGCAATAATTTTTATAATCATTTAACATAAATTTTAATTCCCGCGGGCATTGCCCGCGGGAATTAAAATTTTGTTGTTTAAGATTTTATTACCGTTTTTATTTCGTGCCGAAAATTCTGTCGCCTGCATCGCCGAGACCGGGAAGAATATATCCGTTTTCATTTAAGCATCTGTCGAGTGTAGAAACGTAAATATCCACGTCGGGGTGTTCTTCCGCAACCTTTTCAACGCCTACGGGAGCGGCAATTATCGACATAAGTTTTATTC
>CAMOVY010000028.1 GCA_946627905.1 uncultured Clostridia bacterium | reverse complement strand
GTTCTGCCACGCCCGCCCCGACGGGGACACGATAGGTTCTGCGTGCGCGTTAAAACTCGCGCTTAAAGCCAAGGGCGTTGAAGCGCAGGTTTTCTGTACCGACCCCGTGCCGCAGAAATATTTGTTTTTGGAAGAGACAAATAAGATTATCACCGATTATTCGGGCAATTTTTCGGAATTTTCCGCACTTATTGCCATAGACAATGCGGAAATAACTCGTCTCGGCGACTTTGCCGAAGCGTTTATGAAACATAAAAACACCTATTCAATCGACCACCACTCGTCCAACACCCGCTACGCTAAAATCAATTACGTGGACGCTAGGTCGAGCAACGCGGAAAATGTGTTCGCGCTTATTTCGGAAATGGGCGCGCCTATCAGCGCGGAAATGGCAAACCTTCTCGCTTTGGGCGTTATGACGGATACGGGCGGTTTCCGCCACAAGAACGTCAGCGCGCGGACTTTTTACGACGCGGCGAAACTCGTTGAGTTCGGCGCGGATATGAATAACCTGTATTTTCACGCGTTTACACGCCAAAGCAAAGAACGCGCAAAACTGTTCGGCAAGACTATGACGGATATCCGCTATTTTAACGGCGGCAGAATAGCGATTGCAAGCGTGATGCTTAAAGATTTTAAGCAGACGGGCGCAAAGCAGGAAGAAACCGAAGGGTTTATCGACTTCGTTATGGGAGTCGAAGGCGTGGAAGTCGGCGCTTGCGTTATGGAAACGGACAGCAATAAATTCAAGATAAGTCTGCGTTCTAAAGGGGTGGACGTAAACGCTGTTGCGGCGGTATTCGGCGGCGGCGGACACCGCTTGGCGAGCGGCTGTAAGATAACGGGCGATTACGAAGACGCGGTGGATAGGCTTGTCGTTGCGATAAGCAAATATTTAGAAGACTGAAAATGAAAGGTTTTATAAACATAAACAAGGCGGCGGGCAAATCGTCGGCGCAGGCGGTGGCGGCGGTAAAAAGGCTGTTTAACGTGCCTTGCGGGCATATGGGTACTTTAGACCCTATGGCGACGGGCGTTCTGCCCGTGGGGCTTTATAAAACCACTCGGCTTTTCCCGTACCTTTTGGATAAAACCAAAACCTACCGCGCGCGATTTTTGTTCGGCATTTCTACCGACACGCTGGATACAACGGGTAAAACCGAAAACACGACGGATATTATTCCGACGGAACAGGAAATTACATCTAATTTAGATAAATTTACGGGCATAATAGAACAAGTGCCGCCAAACTATTCGGCAAAGTGCGTGGACGGCAAAAGGGGCTACCAACTTGCCCGTCGCGGCGTGGAATTTTCACTTGCGCCGAAAAGGGTAGAAATAACCGATTTTTCGCTTATCGGGCGAATTTCCGAAAAAGAGTACGAGTTTGAAATTACCTGCAAGGGCGGAACGTATATACGTTCCCTTGCGCGGGATTTGGGGGCGGCTTGCGGTTCGCTTGCGGTGATGAGTGCGTTAGAACGCACGGCAAGCGGTAAGTTTACTTTGGATAATTCCGTATCGGTCGACGAACTTTTAAGTTCCGCTACGCCCGAAAAATTTATAATTCCCGCGGACTTTGCGGTGGATTACGAAAAACTTGTTTTAACCGAAACTCAGGCGAAAAAGATTTTAGACGGCGTGTACGAAGACTACGGTTTTACGGGCGGCGTTTACAGAGTTTATAACGGTTCTGATTTTTGGGGTATCGGCGAAGCAACAGAAGGAAGGTTAAAAATAAAAGCGTATGTCAGGTAAAATTTTAACGCCCACCGTCGTGGCTTTGGGATATTTCGACAGCGTTCATTTAGGACACAGAAAGGTTATCGAAAGCGCGCAGGCGCTTGCTAAAGAGTTGTCTGCAACGACTACCGTTTTAACTTTCGACGGCAATTTGCGCGCGACGCTTTCGCGCCGCGCGGATAAATACGTGTATTCGGTTAAAGAACGTACGGCAATATTTAAAGAAATGGGCGTGGACGACGTGTTCGTGCAGTCCGTCGACTTTAATTTTCTGTCTATGGGAAAACTCGCCTTTTTAAATTGGCTTAACAAAAAACTTGACATAAAGGGCTACGTTTGCGGCGAAGATTATAAATTCGGCAAGTTTGCCAAAGGCAATTTAGAAGACCTTAGTAGATACGCCGCAACCAACTCGCAAGCGTTAAAAGTCGTCGACACGCTATCTGAAGACGGCAAAAAAGTCTCTACTTCGCGCATAAAAATTCTGCTTTCCGCGGGGGACATCGTCGGCGCGAACGCGCTTCTCGGCAGACCGTTTTCAATAACGGGCAAAGTGGTAAAAGACAGGGGCGTAGGCACTGCTTTAGGCTTTCCGACCGCCAACTTAAAACTCGAAAAGCATAAACAGCCCTTGCACGAAGGCGTGTACGCGGGGCACGTGTTTTTGGAAGATAAAAAATTCGACGCGATAATAAATTTCGGTTCGCGCCCCACGTTCGGCGGCACGGAAACGGTGATAGAAGCGCATATCGCGGGCTTTGACGGCGATTTGTACGATAAGGAAATAACCCTGTTTTTCGACGCGTATCTGCGCGAAATCCGCAAGTTTTTCAGCGAAGAAGATTTGAAAAAGCAGTTGGCTATTGACCTTGCTTCAATAAAATAAATAATTATGGGTATAAAATTCGGTCCGAGCGGTAATTCGCAGGCATTTTTTGACGCGGGATATTCTAAAAGCGAAGATTCCGCTGTATGGGTTAAAAATTTAGGGCTCGACTGCTTTGAATACTCTTTCGGGCGCGGCGTAAATCTTTCGGACGGCAAGGCAAAGCAACTTGCCGCGGCGTTTTATGCTGCGGGCGTGGAAATAAGCGTTCACGCGCCGTACTATATTAACCTTGCTAATCCCGACGACGATATGGCGGAAAAGTCCATAGGCTATATAATAGATTCCGCAAAAAAGGTGGTTTTGCTGGGCGGAAACAGGGTTGTTTTTCACCCCGCAAGTCAGGGCAAAGCCGAGAGAAAAGACGCGGTGGCGCTGACTAAAGAGCGGTTTAACCTTTTATGCGACAGGATATATTCCGCGGGGCTTGAAAAGGTTATGTTCTGCCCCGAAACGATGGGCAAACTCGCCCAGATAGGCACGGTAGAAGAGATTGCCGAATTTTGCAAGACGGATAAAGTGTTTACGCCGTGCGTGGACTTCGGGCACGTGAACGCGCGGGAGCAAGGCAGCCTTAAAACACAAGCGGACTACGAAAACCTTTTGTCGTATATGATAAGCGAATTAGGTTTTGACAGGATGAAAGACTTTCACGTGCATTTTTCTAAAATCGAATATTCCGCCCGCGGCGAAGTAAGGCACTTGACTTTTGAAGATGACGTTTACGGTCCTGAATTTGCTCCGCTCAGCGCGGCGCTTAAAAAATTCGGGCTACAGCCGTATATCGTTTGCGAATCTGCTGGAACGCAGGATATAGACGCACTTTCGATGCGGAAAATATATTACAATAATTGACTTAAAAGTAAAATTTTGTTAGAATAAAAATGCGTATGGAAAAACCTACCGTAAAAAGCGGACAATGCTTTTTAATCAAAGATAGATTGTTAAGGCGGTACTTTAGCGGCGTCGATATCGCGGAAGGGTTTTTAATATACGGCGAGCCTAAAATTTACTTTACCGATATGCGTTATTATTCCGCGGCAAAGCAAAAACTTGCCCGTACCGAATATACGGCGGCGGTGCTTAAGGACTTTAACGACGTGGCAAAAGCCGTGCGCGAAAACGGCATACGTACCGTGTATATCGATTACAAGACCACAACGATAGCGGAGTACGAAGAGTATAAAAAGTTTTTCAGCGAGATAGAAGACTGTTCGGAAATTATTGCCGCCTGCCGCGCTATAAAAAGTCAAGAAGAACTTGAAAGCATAAAAGCGGCTTGCGCTATTGCGGAAAGGGCGGTAGAAGACGCGTTCGGTATTTTGCACGAAGGAATTACCGAAAGGGATTTAAAGCAATTTATAGAAAACCGTATGGCGGCTTTGGGCGCGGAAGAAACGTCGTTCGACACGATAGTAGCGTTCGGTAAAAATTCCGCCGTTCCGCATCACGAAACGGGCGATGACAAGTTAAAAACGGGCAGCGTTGTTTTAATCGATACGGGCTGTAAGATAAACGGGTATTGTTCGGACATAACGCGCACCGCGTTTTTCGGAACTCCGTCAGCGGAGTTTTTAAGCGCGTACAGCGCGGTGCTTTCCGCAAACGTTAAAGCGGAAAAAGAAATTTACGCTGGAATAAGCGGCAAAGCCGCGGACAAAATTGCGCGGGACGAACTTGAAAACCGCGGCTACGGCGAATACTTTACCCACTCTTTGGGGCACGGCGTAGGGCTTAATATTCACGAAAACCCATATCTTTCGCCGAAGTCCGACGAAACGCTTTGCGAAAATGCGGTATTTACCGTAGAACCGGGGGTTTATATAGAGGGCAAGTTCGGGATACGGATAGAAGACACGTGCGTTATTAAAAGCGGAAAAGCCGAAAGGCTATTTACGGACGATAAAAGTCTTAAAATTATCGGATAACGCGGCGGCAATAAAAACGATATAAAATTATAAGATATATTTCAAGGAGAAACAATTATGCAAGCAGGTGAATTCAGAAAAGGGTCTACTTTCGAATACGAAAGTTCGGTATGGACGATAGTCGACTTCCAGCACGTAAAACCCGGTAAGGGCGCGGCGTTCGTCAGAACCAAGATGAAAAACGTTATTGACGGCAAGGTGTTAGAGAGAACGTGGAACCCCACCGAAAAGGTGCAGGAAGCGCACATCGAAACCAAGAATATGACCTATTCGTACAACGACGGCGAATTGTATTACTTTATGGATGAAGAATACAATCTTACGCCCTTAAACTACGAACAGGTCGAAGACGCTTTAATGTATATTAAAGAAAACGACCCCGTCGTAGTTAAGTTCTACAAGGGTTCGGCGTTTTCCGTCGAGTGTGAAAACTTCGTGGTGCTGCGCGTTGTTCAGTCCGACCCGTCGGTAAAGGGCAACACGGCGACCAACGCGACCAAAGAAGCGGTTTTGGAGACGGGCGCTAAAATCCAAGTGCCTATGTTCGTAAACGAAGGCGAACTTATAAGGGTAGACACCAGAACGGGCGAATATATGGAGCGCGTTAAGGGTTAATTATAACCGAGATTATACCTGCAAGCGTTTTGTTTGCGGGTATTTTTTTGATTAAGGTAAAATATGAAAACGGCTTTGATAACGGGTGCAAGCGGCGCTATAGGTAGCGCGCTTGCCGAAAAATTTATCGAAAACGGATATTTCGTAATAGGCGGTTATAACAAGGGCGAAAGCAAAGCGAAAGAACTTGAAAACAAGTATAAAGACTTGTTTTTCGGAGTACATGCCGACCTTAAAAACGAGTGCGAAGGAAACGCGCTTTACGACTTTGCCAAAAAGAACTTCGGGCACGTGGACGCGCTTATTTTAAACGCGGGGATAGACGTTTATAAACTTTGTACCGACACGACGGTAAAGGAGTGGGACGATATTTTTGCCGTTAACGTGCGCGCGGGGTTTATACTTTCAAAACTGTGTTTGCCCGAA
Organism: uncultured Clostridia bacterium; assembly: GCA_946627905.1. Lineage (GTDB taxonomy): Bacteria > Bacillota > Clostridia > Christensenellales > Borkfalkiaceae > UBA1259. The sequence continues at coordinate 4,612 of CAMOVY010000028.1, read as the reverse complement.
ATGATTAAACGCAAAAGCGGTAAAATAGTATTCGTGTCGTCCGTTTGGGGCAAGGTCGGCGCAAGTATGGAAACGGCTTATTCCGCGTCCAAAGCGGCGCTTATCGGCTTAACCAAAGCGCTCGCTAAAGAAGTTTCGCCGTCGGGAATTACCGTCAACTGCGTGTGCCCCGGCGTGATAGCGTCTGAAATGAACGCAAGGTTTTCAAAAGCGGAAATGGCGGAAATTATTTCGCGCACACCCGTTAATAGGATAGGAAACCCCGAAGAAGTTGCCGAACTATGCGCGTATTTATGTTCCGAAAAAGCCGACTTTATCACGGGGCAGGACTTTTCGGTAGACGGCGGGTTCGGCTTATAAACGGCTATAAGAAATAGTAATACTTCTATTCTGTGAAGATATTGACAAAAACGAAAAAATGTTGCATAATCTTTTTCGTAAAAACAATTTATATAAGGAGAAAAGATGTTAACTGCGATTTCAGGTATCAACTGGGGGGATGAAGGCAAGGGCAGAATGGTAGACCTTTTAAGTTCCGATTACGACGTAGTCGTCCGCTATCAGGGCGGCAACAACGCGGGACATACGGTCATAAACGAACGCGGCAAGTTTATTTTAAACCTGTTGCCGTCGGGGATACTGCGCGAAAGCGTCGTAAACGTGATGGGCAACGGTATGGTAATCGACGTAAAGCACCTTGTGGAAGAAATGGGGCGGCTTACCGACGCGGGCATAAAAATCACGCCCGAAAACCTTAAAATAAGCGATAAAGCGGTAATCTGTATGCCTTACCACGTTCAGCGCGACTGCTTGGAAGAAGCGAGACTTTCGGATAAAAAATTCGGTTCGACACGCCGCGGCATCGCGCCTTCTTACGGCGATAAATATATGAAAAAGGCGCTGCGTATGGGCGAACTGTTCGATATGAACGCTCTTCACGAACGGCTTGCCGATATCGTGGAGTGGGAAAACCTGACGGTATCCGGCGTATACGGCGCTGAACCTATTTCCGTTTACGCAATGCAAGAACACCTTAAAAAGTACGGCGAAATTTTAAAGCCGTTTATATGCGACGTTAGTTTATATCTCGATAAAGCCGCAAAAGCGGGCAAAAAGATTATGTTCGAAGCGCAACTCGGCGCACTTCGCGACATAGATTTCGGCATATATCCGTATACTAGTTCTTCTAACTCCATCGCGGCTTACGCGCCTATCGGGGCGGGGATACCGAACCATAAACTTGATTTATCAATCGGTATTATGAAAGCCTATTCCACCTGTGTTGGCGAAGGACCTTTCACGGTCGAATATTTCGGCGACAAGGCGGAAACGCTTAGAAAAGCGGGCGGCGAGTACGGTGCGGCGACGGGAAGACCGAGAAGGGTAGGTCCGTTCGACGTGGTTGCAAGCAGGTACGGTATCAGGATGCAGGGTGCGGACGAAATAGCGCTTACCAAACTCGACGTGCTGTCTATGTTCGACGAAATAGAAGTGTGCGTGGCGTACGAAAAAGACGGGCAAGAGACGACGGATTTTCCGTTTACGCAGGGGCTTGACGGGTATAAGCCCGTACTTAAGACCTTTAAGGGTTGGAAAAAGGACATCAGCGGTTGCCGCAAGAAGGAAGAATTGCCCAAAGAGGCGATAGAATATATAGAGTTTATAGAAAAGGCGACCGAGGCAAAAATAAAATACGTTTCAGTCGGCGCGGAAAGAGAAGCGTACATCGTTCTGTAAATTTCAAGCCGCCGAAACCAAACGGCGGTTTTTATTTTACGGTATATTATATTTTAATCGGTTAAAAGCATACACTAACAAAAGACGCAAAATGAAAAGACAAAGCGGAATTTTAATGCCCGTGTTTTCGCTGCCGAGTGGGTACGGAATAGGCGATTTCGGAAGCGGGGCGTACGGGTTTATAGATTTCTTAAAAAAAGCGGGGCAAAGCGTGTGGCAGATACTGCCCTTGGTGCAGACGGGGTACGGTAATTCGCCATATTCGTCCGTTTGTTCGTACTCTTTTAACCCCTACTTTATCAGTCCCGAAATTCTACTTCAAAAGGGGCTTGCAACTAAAGAAGAAGCCGACTTTTGCAAGACGGAAAGCGCCGCCGTAGACTACGGGTTTTTGTATTCGGTAAGATTTCCGCTCCTTAAAAAAGCCTTTTCAAGGTTCGATAAAAACGCCGCCGAGTTCAAAGAATTCAAAAAAAGCGGCAGGTTTTATAACTACGCGCTTTTTATGGCACTTAAATACGCGTCGGGGCAGAAACATTTTTACGAGTGGGAAGACTGCTATAAGTACCGCGACGAAGCCGCACTCCGCGCGTTTTATAACGATTATGCCGAAGAAACGGATTTTTGGCAGTTTATTCAGTTTGAGGCGGAAAGGGAGTGGTTTGCACTTAAAAAGTACGCTAACGCAAACGGCGTAAGCATATTCGGCGATTTGCCCCTTTATCCCGCGCTGGACTCCGTCGACGTATGGGAAAATCCGTCCATTTTCAAGTTAGACGACAATTTTACGCCCAAGACCGTGGCGGGCGTGCCGCCCGATTATTTCTGCGAAAACGGACAGTTATGGGGCAACCCCGTTTACGATTATTCGGCGCTTGAAAAGGACGGTTTTAAATGGTGGGCGGAGCGTATTTCGCGCGAACTTAAAAAGTTCGACTATATCAGGATAGACCATTTTAGGGGGCTTGATAGGTACTACGAAGTGCCTTTTGGCGCTAAAGACGCTAAAGCAGGCGAGTGGGTTAAAGTCCCATCCGAAAAACTGTTTAAGGCTATTCATAGCGTGGCGGACAAAACTCGCATTATTGCAGAAGACTTGGGCATTATAGACGACGGGGTAAGAGAACTTTTAAAAAAGACGGGCTACGCGGGTATGAAAATTCTGCTTTTCGCGTTTAACGGCGAAAAGGATAATCTGTATCTTCCCGAACGCATACAGGAAAACGCCGTTTGCTATACGGGAACGCACGATAACGACACGCTTATGGGGTATTTGGCTGGTGCTTCCGCTTGGGATAAAAATAACTTTATTGCGGGCGTGAAAGAAAGTCTTAAGGCGTTCGGCGGGGCGCTTATGGCAGAGACCGATAGCGATTTGGCGGACGCCGCAACGGAACTTGGGTTTGCCTGCAAGGCGAATATGTTTATTCTGCCGTTTGCCGACGTTATTAAAAAAGGTTCGGATTACAGGATAAACGAACCGGGGACGGTAAAGCCGCAAAACTGGGCGGTACGATTTAAAAAATCCGATTTTGACGATAATTCGGCGGAAAAGTTATTAAAACTTTCCGTAAAGTATTCGAGAGTATAAAACCGACGTAAGGGGAAATATGTTGAGTACAAAGAGAAAAACAGCCGTATATATTATAGTCGCACTTATCGTGCTTACTATAGCCTATATATGGTTTAATTCCGTAAAAACACAGGCGGAATCTTCCGAGAGTTCGGAGCAGGTGTACGAAACTCTTCAGGAAGCCGCGGACGAAGTGTTTGGCGAAGGTACTGTCGAGATAACGCACGACGGGGTAAGGAAATTCGCGCACTTTTTTGAATTTGCCGCTTTAGGTGCGGAATTTTGCGTGCTGTATATATTGCTTAAAAGGCAAAGTTATGGCGGTTTTGCCGAGATGCTGCCTTTCGGACTTTACGTTGCAGTAATCGACGAAGGAATACAGATATTATCCGACCGCGGACCTGAAGTCAGGGATATATTTATAGATTACGGCGGGTATCTTGCGGCGACTTTAGCGTTTTTCACGGTATTTATTATAAGCCGCGCGATTAAAAACAAAAAAGAAAAAAAGGCGTAAAAACGTTAACCTAATAAATACGCTGCGGCGCGGAAAATTTTCCGCGCCGCAGCGTTAGTTTATAGTCATTTATTATTCAGTAATTTCTTTTGCAAGCGCTTTTATTTCGCAAAGATTAGCGTCCGTCATCGCCGATAAAATTTTTACCTTTGTATCGCACACGGTTAAATTTTTGCAACTTTCTAAAAGTCCCGCCATTACTTTAGCGGCGGTGGGCGCCCAAGACCCGTTTTCGATAAACCCTATTTTTCTGTTTTGGAAATTCCGTTCTTTAAGTCTTATTATAAAATCGTGCATCCACGGGAATATATCCGCGTTGTAGGTGGTAGTCGCTAATACAACGCCCGAATACTTAAACGCCGCGGCAACCGCTTCCGCCATATCGCAGGTGGCAAGGTTAAATATCTGCGGGCGCGTGCCCGTTATTGCTAAAATTTCGTCCGCAAGCGCAAAAACAGCCTTTTCGGTATGCCCGTAAACGGAAGTGTAAACTATCGCCGTGCCTTTTTCTTCGGGAGTATAAGACGACCAAGTATTATAAAGATTTATATAGTAGCCCAAATTGTCGGTAAGAATTTCGCCGTGCAGGGGGTATATCGCTTTTATATCGAGACACGCGGCTTTTTTTAATACCGCTTGCACCTGAACGCCGTACTTTCCGACGATACCTATGTAATAGCGCCGTGCTTCTTGCGCCCAATCTTCGGTTTTTTCGCCCGTGCCGAACCGCCCGAACGCGTCGGCGGAAAACAGGATTTTATCCGTTTTATCGTAAACCATCTGCA
>CAMOVY010000027.1 GCA_946627905.1 uncultured Clostridia bacterium | reverse complement strand
AGCCGCCTTAATGCCTAAACGCTTTGCGTTGCTGTCCCTGCCGTTCTTGGTGCTGCCGCCGCCTTTGTGGTGGGCGAATAATCTAAATAATATCATATCTCTCCCTCCTTATTTTGCGGCGATTTCGGTTATTTTAACCGCCGTGAAAGGCTGCCTGTGCCCCTGCTTTTTCCTTTCGTTCTTTTTGGCTTTGTACTTGAAAACAATAATTTTCTTGTCCTTGCCCTGTTCTACGATTTCGCCTACCGCCTTGAACGCCGCCGCGTCCGCCGCAGTTTTGATACCGTTTTCGTCGGACACCATCAGTACGGGAAATTCGACTTTAGCGCCGACTTCGCCGTCAAGTTTTTCAAATCTGATGACAGAACCGACTTCCGCTTTGTACTGCTTAGAACCGTTTTCTACGATTGCGTACATAACTGTGTTTACCTCCTAAAAGACTCGCCGATTTTCGGGGCGGCAATAGTTGCGCTTTGACCCCAACCGTGCGGTACTTTGTTATTTTACAATATAATACAGGCTTTGTCAATCGTTTTTAACCTAAAAAACGCGTGTTTTTCCATTATTTTGCCCTTTAAGCGGTATATTTCTGTCAAGAAAAACGCATACTTATCCTAAACAGCATAAAAGGAGAAAATATGTTAAACGATTACAACGTAAAAGCGGTGAACGACGCTTATAAAAACGCGCATATAGCAATGCAAAGCATTTCCGATTTACTCCCCGAAGTAAAGGACGACAACCTTAAAAGAGAGTTAAAATCGGAGTTTAAGGGCTATGAAACGCACATAAACGATATTTCGGCGTTTATGAAAGAGAACGATTTAGAACCGAAAGATATCAACGCCTTCAAAAAGACCGTAATGAAAGGCAGTATTAAAATGAAAACCTTTTTCAACGACAGCAAAAACAATATTGCCGATATGATGCTTAAAGGCACGGTAATGGGTATAAACGAACTTTCGCAAATGAAAAACGAACAGAAAAACTTGGACGAAAACGTAGAAATTCTTATTACCGATTTACTCAAAACCGAAGAAAATTACGAAAAAAGATTAAGAAAGTACCTGTAATATTATTATATGCTATGCGGGCGGGGCAATTTTGCCCCGCCCGCATAAGCTTTAAATGCAATATTATAATATCCTGCACGCCTTTTCGGGTTTACGTTTTTTGTTTTCGTTCTTTAAAGTCTTACCCTTGGTCGTTCTGCCTTCGATGGAAAGTTCTTCGGTATTTACGCCGAAAACCACCCCGAAATTATCCACGACCGCAATATCGAACGGTTCTTTGACGTAAGACGCGTAAACGATTTTATTCTGGCGACCGAGTTCGCAAATCTTAACGCCCTTTCTGTACCGCGCCATCGGCTCTATTTCCGCCGCGACGACGCGTTTATAAAAGCCCGTATCGGTGATTATAACGAATTCCCCTTCTTCGTCTATCTGCGCCACGAATTTTATTTCGTCGCCCTTATTGAGATTTACGCCTTTAACGCCGCCGGCTACCCTGCCCTGAACGGGTATATCGTCCTTTAGCGCGTTAAGAACTAACCCCTGTTCGGTAATGAACGCTATAGTCGTTTCCGCCCTGTCTTCTTCCACGCCTAAAAGTTCGTCGCCGTCCTTTAATTTTATCGCCTGATAGTAGGGTTTAATTAAGCCGTATTCCGCCCACTCGGTCTTCTTTATCAGCCCGTCTTTGGTATAAAATAATAGATGCCCTTGCGGAAGCGCGTTTTCGTCCACCGCGAAGAACGCGACGGGGCGCTCGTTTCTCGCGGCGTCTTTTACTATATCCGTAAACCTATAGCCTTTGTCGCGGAAACGGCTTTCGGGCGCGACTTCGGGGTCTATCTTACAGCAGTTGCCGAGGTTTGTGAACGCGATAAGCGTTTGATTGCTCTTTACGCTTGTACAGACCGCTACGAAATCGGAAATATCCGCGTTGTCCTTTATCTTCCTTTCGCTCGACTTAAAGTTGCGCTCCGTCATCTTTTTGAACGCGCCGCCGAAAGTTTCCGCCGCGACGAAATCTTCTACGGGTTTCAACTCCTGTTCCACGCTCTTAATGTCTATCGCTTCGCCGCCCGCTATAACGTTGCTGCGCCTGTCGTCTTTGTATTTCTTTTTGATATCCAGAATTTCTTTTCTGACAACTGCCATCTGGCGCGCCTTACTTGCTATTATGTCGGTAAGTTCTTCTATGCGTTTTTTGAGTTCTTTAAGTTCTTGCTCTAACTTCTCCACTTCGAGTTTGGTAAGACGGGCGAGCCTTAAGTCTAAAATCGCGTTAGCCTGCGCTTCGGACAGCGAAAATCTTGCGCGCAGTTTTGTCCGCGCGTCCGCCGTATTGTCAGCGCCCTTTATGATTTTTATCACTTCGTCGATATTTTTGACGGCGATAATAAGCCCTTCTAAAATGTGCGCGCGCTCTTTCGCCTTTTCCAAGTCGAATTTACTGCGGCGAAGGATTACTTCGCGCTGGTAATTGACGTAGTAGGAAATTATATCGAGTAGCCCGAGTTGCGCGGGCTTTCCGTGCGCTATCGCCACCATATTGATGCCGAAACTCGTTTCCAAATTAGTGTTTTTATAAAGGTAATTCAGTATGGCTTTGGCGTCGGCGTCTTTCCTTAGTTTTACCACGGCGCGCATACCGTTTCTGTCCGATTCGTCGACCACGTCCGCAATACCGCCCAAAATATCCTTTTTGGCTTCTTTAAGTTCGGAAATTCGCTTTAATAATTCCGCCTTGTTTACCTGATACGGTATTTCGGAAATAACAAGGTTCTGCTTGTCCCCGTTTTCCTTTTCTATATTCACGCGGGCGCGCAGTTTTATTTTGCCCTTGCCCGTTTTGTACGCTTCCGTTAAATCTTCGTCGGCGATTATATAGCCGCCCGTCGGAAAATCGGGTGCGGGAATATAGTTCATCATTTCCTTTAAGGAAATTTTGGGGTTGTCTATATACGCCACTACGCCGTTTATAACTTCCGCAAGGTTGTGCGGCGGGATGTTAGTCGCTAAGCCTACCGCTATACCCATAGCGCCGTTAACTAGTAGGTTTGGGAAACGCCCCGGCAGCGTGTCCGGCTCTTCTTCGGTATCGTCGAAGTTAAGGCTGAAATTTACCGTGTCCTTTTCAATATCCGTCAACAGTTCTAACGAGAGAGCGCACAACTTGGCTTCGGTGTACCTATATGCCGCCGCCCCGTCGCCGTCCACCGTGCCGAAGTTGCCGTGTCCGTCGATTAGGGGATGTCTCATATTAAAATCCTGCGCCATATGCACCAGCGCGCCGTACACCGAACTGTCCCCGTGCGGGTGGAATTTACCCAGCACTTCGCCCACGATTTTAGCACACTTTTTGTGCGGCTTATCGGGCGTTAAACCCATTTCGTACATATCGTAAAGTATGCGGCGCTGCACGGGCTTTAACCCGTCTTCCACTCTGGGGAGTGCCCTGTCGAGAATAACGTCTTCCGCATACGCTATCATCGAGTTTTTAAATACTTCGTCCAAGGAACTTAAAATAAGACCTTTTCCGTTTTCGTTTTCCATTTAACGTACCGCCTTTAAGAACGTTTGATTTTTGCGAACTTATCCACCCTGTCAAAGTCCGCGTGCTCGAATATATATTTTTTACGCTCGGCTACTTCGTCGCCCATTAAAACGGTGATAAGCCTGTCCGCTTCCGCCGCGTCTTCTATATTGACCTGCATAAGGTTGCGTTTAGCGGGGTCCATAGTCGTTTCCCATAATTGCGCGGCGTCCATTTCGCCAAGTCCTTTATACCGCTGTATCTGATATCCCCTGCCTACTTTTTCAATCTTTTCGGCAAGTTCTTTGTCGTCGTACGCATATTCTTCCACGTTTCCCTTATACACCTTATAAAGGGGCGGCATACCGATATACACGTGCCCTTCGTTGATAAGTTCGCGCATATAACGGAAAAAGAAAGTTAATAAAAGTATGCGGATATGACTGCCGTCCACGTCCGCGTCCGAAAGTATTATGACTTTATGAAATTTAAGGTCGTCTAAATTAAAGTCCGAACCTATCCCCGTACCGAGTGCGGAAATAATAGTCCTTATTTCTTCGTTCTGTAAAATCTGGTCGAGTTTTTTCTTTTCTACGTTCAGGGGTTTACCACGAAGGGGCAAGATTGCCTGCGTCTGGCGGACGCGCGCCTGCTTTGCGCTGCCGCCCGCAGAGTCCCCTTCCACGATAAACAGCTCGTTAAGTTCCGGTTTTCTGCCCGAACACGCGGCGAGTTTACCGACTAAATTCGCACTCTCAAGGCTTTTCGTAGCGCGGGCGAGTTCTTTTGCCTTTTTGGCGGCAAGTCTTACTTTTGCCGCGCCCAGCGCCTTATTTATTATGGTATCGAAAGTCTTGCCGAGTTTTTTGTTTTTCATAAGCAGAGAAAGTTCGTTTATAACGACGTACTCTACCGCGGGGCGCGCTTCGGGATTGCCGAGTTTGTTTTTAGTCTGCCCTTCGAACTGAACGTTCTGCATTTTGACCGAGATTATAGCCGTCAACCCTTCTTTAAAATCGTCGCCCAAAAGATTATCGTCTTTATCCTTTAACAGGTTATGTTCCCGTGCGTAATCGTTGAAACAGCGCGTTAAACCCGAACGGAAACCCGTTTCGTGCATACCGCCTTCGCCCGTCGGAATATTGTTGACGTAGGAAAACACGCTGTCCGTATACGCGTCGGTGTGCTGAATAGCAAATTCTACTATTATTCCGTCCTTTTCGGCTTTGGCGTATAAGGGTTCGCCGTAAAGAATAGTCTTACCTTCGTTTGCGTATTTTATAAAGTCCGAAAGCCCGCCTTCGTATTCGTATACCCGGTGGAAGTCGGTGTTTTCGTCGTAAAAATCTATGGTTAAACCTTTGTTTAAAAACGCAAGTTCGCGTAAACGCTTTAATATGCTTTCGATGGAAAACTCTACCGTTTCGAACACTCTGGCGTCAGGCTTAAACCTGACGAACGTACCGCGTTTTTTGGTTTTTACCTTGGTATCTACAAGCGGCGATATCGGAACGCCCGATTTGATTTTGCCCGTCTTTTCGTCTAAAAAACTATGAAACTCCATTTTATAAACGGTGTTTCTATACACTTCGACCTTTAACCACTCCGAAAGCGCGTTGGTAACCGACGCGCCCACGCCGTGCAGTCCGCCCGAAAACTGATAATTCCCGTCGCCGAACTTGCCGCCCGCGTGCAGTTGGGTAAATACGACCTGTACGCCCGAAACGCCCGACTTCGGGTGAATATCGGTCGGTATCCCCCTGCCGTTATCTTCTACCGAAGCGCTGCCGTCTTTATAGAGTTTTACTTCTATACGGTTGCAGTAGCCGTTCGCCGCTTCGTCTATGGCGTTGTCGACTATTTCCCACAAAATATGATGAAGACCTTTAACGCTGGTCGTTCCGATATACATACCGGGGCGCATACGCACCGCGTCAAGCCCTTCTAATATCTTAATATCTTCCGCACTATAACTGCCCTTTGCCATTTTCTCTCCTATAAGTCTTGTGTAGAATACTTTTTCATTATACATTATCTTGTGGTTTTTTTCAAGTAAAAATAATATTTTTATTTACGGACTTAAATATAGCGCGGCGCGGGCAAAACTGCCCGCGCCGCGCTTTATTAACCGAAAATTCTATTTGACTTCGTATCCCGCCGCGGTTATAGCCGCGATTACAGCGTTTATATCCGCCGTGCCGTAAACTGCCACCTTTTTCTTTTTAAGGTTTACTTCTGCGGATTTTACGCCTTCTACGCTTAATACCGCTTCTAAAACCCGCTTTTTACAATGTTCGCACATCATACCTTCTACTTTTAATTCCATTTTTCCGTCTCCTTTTGATTTCTTCTCGTCGGGCTTGTTGCCATGCCCGTTTATCCTTAACGCGTTTAAAACCACGAACAGCGAACTTACGCTCATACACGTTGCCGCAATCCACGGCTCGAACACTACCCCTATAAACGCCAGCGCGCCCGCCGCTACGGGTATCATTATAACGTTATAAAAGAACGCCCAGAACAGATTTTCTTTTATTATACGCACGGCTTTTTTGCTTAAATTTATCGCTTCTACGACTTTCGTAAGCGAGCCGCCGACTATCACCGCGTCGGAACTTTCTATCGCTATATCCGTGCCGCCGCCCATCGCTATACCTATATCGGCGGCTTTAAGCGCGGGGCTATCGTTTATTCCGTCCCCGACGAACGCCGTATAGTAGCCCTTATCCCGATATTTTTGCACCTGTTCGGCTTTGCCGTTAGGAAGCACCGAATATTCGTATTCTTTTATTCCCGTAGCGAAAGCCACGCTCTTTGCCGCGCTCTCTCCGTCGCCCGTTATCATAACGGGCGTTATGCCCGTTTCGCGCATCGCGGTTATCGCCGCGCGGCTGTCAGATTTTACCGCGTCCGCTATACCGAATACGGCAAGCGTTTTTCCGCCCCTAGTAAGCGCGACGGCGGTTTTATCTGCAAAATACTTTTCCGCTTCTACACCGAAACTACCGAGAGAATAAATCTTGCCGTCCACTTCGCCCGTTATGCCTTTGCCCACCTGATAAGAATAGTTTTCCACTTGCTTTTCGGTACTGCCGCAAAACTCCGCTATCGCAACCGATAACGGGTGATTAGACGGCTTTTCGAGTGCCGCGGCGATTGCAAAAATTTCCCCGTCCGTTCTGCCTGACAGATTGACAAAGTCTGAAACTTTAGGCTTGCCTTCTGTAATGGTCGCGGTTTTATCCATTAACACGCAGTTTATTCTGCGCGCGTTCTGCAAAGTTTCGCCGTCTTTAAATAAAATACCTAGTGCCGCCGCCTTGCCCGTCGCCGCCATTACCGCTACGGGGGTAGCTAAGCCTAACGCGCACGGGCAGGATATAACTATAACGCTTATCGTACATTTAAACGCGTGATTAAGGTCGCCACCTATCGCAAGTTGCAATATAAAAGTCAGCGCGGCGATAAATACTACTATAGGCACGAATACCGCCGACACCCTGTCCGCAAACTTTTGCATAGGCACTTTGCTTGCGCCCGCCGCCTTTACCGTTTCCACTATTTTTGAAAACAAGGTGTTTTCGCCGACGTTTTCGCATTTAACGGTTAAATACCCCGATTTAACAATACTGCCGGACACTATACGGTAGTTTTCCGCCGCTTCTTCGGGGATACTTTCGCCCGTTATGGCGGACTTATCTACCCACGCAAGCCCTTTTAGCGCCACCCCGTCCACGGGGCAGTAATCGCCCTGTTTTAAAAGAATAATATCGCCTTGTTTTAAGTCGGCAGTTAAAACCGTTTCTTCCTTATCGCCGACAATGCGCGTTATCACTTTAGGCAGAAGTTTGTTGAGTTTATCTATTTCCGCGCCCGTTTTGCGCTTGGAAATCTCTTCTAAATACTTGCCTAAATCGACGAGAGTTATTACCATCGCCGCCGACTCGAAAAACACGTGCGTTTTGTCCGCGCCACCCGCTATAATCAAAACGGACATTACGATGCTGTAAATGTACGCGGTGAACGAGCCTAAAAACACCAGAGTATCCATATTCGGCGAAAGATTTTTTACCGCGCGCACCCCGCTTTTGTAAAATATAAAGTTTACAGCGATTATAACGCTTGCGAAAACAAATTGCAAGGCGTAATCTACTATAAGCCCCGCTTTTTCGCCTAACGCGGAAATATTTTCAAACGTCGGCGCGCCGAACATCTTAAACATTGAAAGATAGATAAGCGGCAGCAAAAAGCAAAGCGAGACTATAAAGCGTTTTTTAAGTTTTTTCGCGTCAGAATATTTGTTTTCTTGAGTACCGAAAATCGCCGCGGTGTAGCCAAGTTTTTCCACCGTAGCGATTATTTTTTCTATTGAGAGCGCGCACTCGTCGTATATAACAATCATTGACTTTTCAAGGAGCGAAACTTCCGCCGTCTTTACCCCGTCAAGCCTTTTGATTGCTTTTTCTATTCCTAACGCGCAGGCGACACAACTCATGCCGCCTACGTCGAATTTCTGTTTGGTCATATATAACCTATTTTTTCTCTTCTTCGGGCTTTTTTATTCCGCAACCTTTACAATGCGAACAACAGCCGCAATCACAGTCGCAGGAACTTATGCCCTTCTTTTTTCTGATTATCGCGGCGACGATTACGCCCACGACGATTGCCGCCGCAGCGATTATAATTATAATTTCAACGGGTTTCATACTTTACCCCCTTAAATTACTTTTACTCGTGGTCGTTTAATTTAGCGTTCGCCTTTTTATTATATAATACCACAAGGTACACGGTTATTGCAACCGCAACCGCCCATATAAACGCCGTCCACCACCAAGACCCTATCGTATATACCGCCGCCGCGACAATGAAACTTGAAACTATCCAGAAGATAAGCGTGCCGTGATAGGACTTGTTATTCATAAGTTCGGCTTTAGCAGTACCTACCGCCGCAAAGCACGGAATAGTCGTCATATTAAACGCGATAAACGCTATTAACCCCGGAACGCCTATGCCCGTTGCCTGTATCATCGCCTGAACCGCGTCGATACCTTCTTCCGCCTCTATGTCAAGCCCCGTCAAATCGAGCGCCGCAACCGCCGCAAGGCAAGCCGCCAAGGTTGCGAACGTCGCTATAACGTTTTCCTTTGCGATAAGTCCCGAAATTGCCGCTACTACGAATACCCAGCCGAACTGCCCTAACTGACTGCCGAAGCCAAGCGGCGTAAATATCGGTTGAACGAGCATCGAAAGTTGTGCCAAAATACTTTCGTTAACCTGTTCGTCTTCCAAAAATCTCCAAGAGAACGAGAAGTGCGAAAGCACCCAGATAACGATAGTCGACGCGACGATTATCGTGAACGCCTTTTTAACGAAGTGTTTTGTCTTATCCCAAAGGTGTATCATCAGGTTTTTGAACTGCGGCGCGTGATATGCGGGAAGTTCCATTATAAAGGGCGGCGTTTCGCCTTTAAGCGTGGTATTTCTCATAAAGAGTACCGCAAGGATAGCGGAAACAATGCCCAAGAGATACATACCGTAAGTGATAAGGTCTGCGTTTCCTACGCCGAAATAGGCTACTATCGCACCCGCAACCGCGGTAAGGATAGGCAATTTTGCGCCGCAGGAGAAGAAAGGTATTACCCTGATGGTCGCCGCGCGTTCTTTATCGTCCGCCAAAGTTCTCGTGTTTATCATAGCGGGAACGGAACAGCCGAAGCCCATTATCATAGGTAAAAACGCCCTGCCCGAAAGCCCGAATTTTCTGAACATCCTGTCGAGTATAAACGCGATACGCGCCATATAACCGGAATCTTCCAAAATGGAGAAGAACAGGAAAAGTACGAGTATCGGCGGCAGGAAGGAAAGCACCGCTTTTAAGCCTTCTATAACACCGTCGTTAAGTAAGCCTATCGCCCAACCAGCCATACCGCTTTCCGCGATTATGTCTACAAGCCAGCCGAACGCGTACTCTACTATTATGTCGTTCCACAGGTTATTTATTATTACACCGGGTGAGAATACCGCGCCGTCGTAAAAACAAGCGAGCAGTTTACCGCCGAACGCTTCGGTGTTTACGCCCAGGTCTTCTAAAGACGCAAACCCGAAAATTTTACCGAGATACAAAAAGTCTTCGCTGAAAGTACAATGGAAAATGGCGAACAGTACGACTAAAAAGATAGGTATACCCCAAACCTTATGCGTTAATACCTTATCCGCTTTATCCGATTTGGTCGAAGCAAACTTTTCTTTGTTCTTTTTGGTTATGACAGACGAAAAGTTTTCCGATATGTATTTATATCTGCCGTCCGCGATTAAAGCCTCGAAATCGTCCCCGAAAGTGTCGTCTTTAAAGGTCTTTTTAAACTCTTCGACCATTTTGACCGTGTCTTTATGCGCTTTTACTTCGAGTTCGTCTTCTTCCGCAAGTTTTACCGCGTGGAACAAGGGATTTTCTACTCCCTGCCCGTCCAAAGCGATTTTAACGTCGGTGATTAAATGCGCAAGCGCGCCGTGTTCTAACACCGTTCTGCCTTTGCGCGGCGTTTTACTCGTTTCATACGCCCTGTCCATAAGTTCCGTTAGCCCCGCGCCCTTTAACGCGGAAATAGAAACCACGGGCACGCCGAGTTTGCTTTCAAGCGCTTTTGCGTCTATTTTGTCGCCCTGCTTTTCCACAGCGTCCATCATATTGAGCGCTATTACCATAGGAACGTCTATTTCCATTATCTGCGTGGTTAAATACAGGTTGCGCTCTAAATTCGTTGCGTCGATTATGTTGATAACACAGTCGGGCTTTTCTTCCAAAACGTAATTTCTCGCTATCACTTCTTCGGG
>CAMOVY010000026.1 GCA_946627905.1 uncultured Clostridia bacterium | reverse complement strand
GTTATAGATAACTCCAACGCATGGCGTAGAGAAAAGGACGTGCCGCTGGTAGTTCCGGAGTGCAACGCAAGCGACATATTATGGCATAGAAACATTATCGCTAACCCCAACTGCTCTACTATTCAGGCGGTTGTGGTGTTAAAGCCCTTGCACGAAGCGTTTAAGATTAAACGTATAATATATTCAACCTATCAGGCGGTGTCCGGCGCTGGCGTTAAAGGGTTCAACGACCTTAAAGGCGGTATCTGCGGCGAAGCGCCACAGAAATTCCCCTACCCCATTTTCGGCAACTGTCTGCCGCATATAGACGTGTTTTTAGACAACGGCTACACGCGCGAAGAAGATAAGATGATTTTTGAAACCCAAAAGATTTTGGGCGACCAAAATATTAAGATTACCGCGACCTGCGTGCGCGTTCCCGTGTACTACGGGCACAGCGAATCGGTCAACGTAGAATTCGAAAAGCCTTGCACCGTAGAACAGGTAAAAGAAGTGCTGTCTAAAGCCACGGGCGTGGTTATTCAGGACGACCCGTCCAAAAACTTATACCCCATGGCAATCACCGCGGAAAACCGCGACGAAGTGTTCGTCGGCAGAATAAGAAAAGACGACACGGTTTTTAGCGGCATCAACTTCTGGGTAGTTGCGGACAACATCAGAAAGGGCGCTGCAACCAACGCCGTTCAGATTGCCGAATACGCTATAAAAATGGACGCGGTAAAAGACCAACTCAATAAATAAAGACGAAACTCGTTTTTGTAAAATAAATCTTTTCGGAGGGTAAAATGAACAAAATTATTTTCGAAGGGGTTTGCACCGCAATGATTACCCCGTTTACAAAAGACGGCATAGACTACGCGGCGTTTGAAAAGCAAATCGATTTTCAGATAAATAACGGTATTTCCGCACTTTGCGTGTTGGGAACGACAGGCGAAGCGCCGACTATTACCGACTGCGAGTACGAAAATATTGCAAAGTTTGCCTACGATAAAATAGCGGGAAGAGTAAAGTTTATATTAGGTTCGGGCAGCAACTGCACTAAAAAAGCAATCGAAAAGAGCGTGCTTGCCCAAAAACTCGGTGCGGACGGACTTTTGGTCGTCACCCCGTATTACAATAAATGCACGCAAAAAGGCTTGGTAAAATACTACAACGATATCTGCGACAGCGTGGATATTCCCGTACTTTGCTACAATGTGCCCGCGCGTACGGGAGTAAATATTCTGCCCGAAACTATGGCGGAAATTGCCGAACACAAAAATATCGGCGGTATAAAAGAAGCCTGCGGCAATATGGAACAAATATGCGAAACGGCAAGACTTATAAAGGACAAAACGGCGCTTTATTCGGGCGACGACAACTTAAACCTTGCAATGCTTGCAATCGGTTCTAAAGGGCTTATTTCGGTTGCGTCCAACGTAATTCCCAAAGAAATAAGTTCGGTAAACAGGCTTTTTTCAAGCGGCAAACCGATAGAGGCGAACGAATTGCACGAAAGTCTTTTACCTATTATCGACGCTATGTTCTGCGAAGTTAACCCTATCCCCGTAAAACGCGCGATAGAACTGTTAGGGCTTGGAACGGGTATCGTCCGCGCGCCGCTTACGGAATTAGAACCCGAACACACCAAAGAAATGATAAAAGTCTTAAAAGACTTCGGTTTAAAGGTCAAAGAATAATATGAAAATAATAATTTGCGGCGCTCTCGGCAAAATGGGCGCTAAAGTAAGGGAAAACGCGTTAAAAACAGAAGATATTATCCCCCTTTGCGGCGTGGGCAGAACGGCTACCGATTTAAACGGGTTTAAAGTTTACGCGAGTTTCGACGATATACCGGAAAAGGCGGACGTAGTTATCGATTTTTCGGCAAAAGCGACGCTTAACTCGGTACTCGAATACTGCTTGAAAACGAATACCCCCGCGGTGCTATGTTCTACGGGCTACGATAGCGAAGATGTTGCCGCAATTAACGCGGCAAGTAAAAAAGTGGCTATTTTCCGTTCGGCGAATATGTCGCTCGGCGTAAACGTTTTAATCGAAACGATAAAATTTGCCGCTAAACGGCTTTACGGGTTCGATATCGAAATAATAGAAAAGCATCACAACAAAAAGGTTGACGCGCCCAGCGGCACGGCGGTAATGATAAAAGACGGTATAAAAGAACTGTTCCCCGATATGACCGAAACGTACGGAAGATGCGGATTAGTAGGCGCGAGAGATAACAAGGAAATCGGCATACACGCGGTGCGCGGCGGCACGATTGTCGGCGAACATCAAGTGATTTTCGCGGGGGATAACGAAACCCTGACCTTTACCCACCAAGCGGAATCGCGCGACGTGTTTGCGGCGGGCGCTCTTGCAGCGGCACGGTTTATCGCAGGTAAGAAAAACGGGCTTTTCGATATGAAAGACCTCATTACCGAAAATGCTTAAAGAAACCGTATCGAACGTTTTGCGGGAAATATCCCGCGGCAATAATCTCGGCGAAAAGATAACGCTTGTTGCCGCAACCAAAATGCAGAGTGCGGAAACGATAAACGCCGCGATAGCCTACGGCGTAGAAGTCGTTGCCGAAAACAAGGTGCAGGAATTCCGTGAAAAAACGGCGCTTCTTTCCCCTTGCAGACAGCATTTTATAGGGCATTTACAGACTAACAAGGTAAAATATATAGTCTGTAAAGTAGAACTTATCCACTCAGTAGACAGCGTACATCTGGCGCAAGCGATAAACGACTTTGCGGCGAAAAGCAATACCGTTCAGGATATACTTATAGAGATAAACGCGGGCGGCGAAGAAACGAAAAGCGGCTTTTCTTTTGAAACTGCTGCGGCGGCAGTAAAAGAGATTTTCGAAAATTATAAAAATTTGCGCGTAAAAGGGCTTATGGCAATGCTGCCCGAAAGCGACGATACGGTATATCTCGCTAATCTTTGCGATAAAATGCGCGCCCTTTACGACGGACTTATTAAAGACGGCTACCCCTTTACCTACCTTTCAATGGGTATGAGCGGGGATTACAAAACGGCGATAGCGCACGGCAGTAATATGATAAGACTTGGCACGGCGCTGTTCGGAAAACGGAATTACGGAGGTACTGATTGATGGGAGTATTCGATTTATTCGGCAGAGCGCCGAAGACCAAAGAAAACGAAAGGCGGTACGCAACCGCGACGAGCGGCTACAATGCGGGTAAAAGCGGACCCGTATCGGTATTCGACCCGAAATCTTACGAAGACGTGGAAAAGATGATAGACGCGTTAAAAGAAGGTAAAAACGCCGTGGTGCATCTTGAAAAACTGAAAAAGGAAACGGCACTCCGTATTCTTGATATGTTATCGGGCGCAATCTACGCATTAGGCGGCGGCGTTTACGAAATGGAAGAAAACATTTTTATGTTCTCTCCGTCAGGCGTTGAAATTTTATAATATATAACGATAGCATACGCCCCGTTAAGTTGACTTAACGGGGCGTAAAATTTTAAATAAACGCTTATATCACATACCCCATATGAACCAGCAGAAAGCATATCCGCCGAGTACGGCAACCAGAGTAAACGGCACGCCGATTTTAAAGAAATCGGAATTTTTGACCTTATACCCCGCTTTATTTAAGATACCTATTCCCACAACGTTGGCGGAAGCGCCGAACGGCGTTAAATTACCGCCGAGCGTTGCGCCGCACAACAGCCCGAAATAAAGCAGATACGGCGAAACGGTGGAAAGCGACGCCGATAAAAGCCGTATTACGGGCAGCATCGTCGCCACGAACGGAATATTGTCAATAAACGCGGAAAACACGACGGAGCCGAACACTATTACGGTATACAGTAAAAACACGTTTTTGCCGCCGAGTTGTTTAAATAAATCGCTTATATCGCGTATTATGCCGACTTGTTCTACGGCGCAGATAATTATAAATAGGAAAATCAGGAAAAACACGGTGGCAAAATCCACGTCTTTAGCACACCCTTTAACCCCTTCTTTTCTGTATTTTACCGCTGTAAAAACAAGTGCGGCGGCGGCGAATATAATGCAGACAAGTCCGTTCGTTATAGCGGGCTTATATTCGGCGGGAATAAACGAAACGGCGATAAGCACTGAAATATTCGCCGCTAAAAGTACTGTGGGAACGATAGATTTTATCTGTACCCCGCTCGGCGAAAAAGAAAGTTTTTGCCTGTTTTTCCTGAATATAAACGCTATAACGGGGATAGTCAGCACCGCGCCGAGTTCCACCGCCCAGAAGATTGAGAATTTACCGTCTAAAAAGAAGAAATCGGAAAAACTCATATCCGCAAAACTGCCGAGCATAATACTTGTCGTATCTCCGACGAGCGTAGCCGCGCCCTGTAAATTCGAAGACACCGCTATGCTTATAATAACGGGTATGGGCGAAACGTTGGTTTTAAGCGCTACGGCAATTCCTATCGGCGCAAACATCAAAACGGTCGCCACGTTATCTATAAACGCCGATATTACCCCCGAAAGCACGGATAAAAGCACCACGGCAACCAGCGCGTTCGGGACTTTCGATATAAGCCTGTCCGCGATATATTCAGGCATTTCGGAATAGGAAAAGGCGGACACGGTTATCATAATGCCGACGAGCATCAGCACCACGTTAAAATCAACGGCATACAAAATATCGGCAAATCCCATTTCGCCGAAGATAAGGCATCCGCCTGCGCACAGCGCGGCGGAAATACCCGCTATAAGCGGTTTTCTGTTCGGAAACGCAATTATAGTCGCATAGGTCAGGATAAAAACTATAAGTACAAAAATTTTCATTATTGTTTTTCGCCTTTTCTTTCGTTATAACCGATACAGGTAATAATATAACCCATTACCGATAAAAAAACAAGACTTCTACCGTAAAAACGGTAAAAGTCTTGTTAAAAATCCCCGATTTGTCCGAAGTTTCTCGCGCGCCGAGTTTAAATAACCGTCCTGACGACTGCGCGAACGCAAAAATTATTTGCGCCAACTACTCCCTTTTACAAAAAGTTAAAATTCCGTAAAATTCTATTTTCTGATTTCAAGCGCGTCGTAAGTAGCGGTAAGCGACGCGATTTTTTCGCTGAACAGTTTTTGTTCGTCGAAAGTTAAAGGCAGTTCGACAACCTTTTCCATACCGTTTGCGCCAACCATACACGGAACGCCCATACAAACGTTGTCCGCGCCGTATTCGCCGTGAAGCATAGTCGATAACGGCAACACGGTATGGGTATCCGCCAAAAGCGCCTTAATAAGTTGCATAACCGAAGCCGCTATAGCGTAATAGGTCGCGCCCTTGGCTTTGATTACCATAGAACCCGATTTTACCATATCGGTGTAAATCTGTTCGCATTCGGCTTTAACGTTCGCCTCATTAACGCCCAAAAACTTTTCCGCATAATCTTTCATCGGAAGTCCCGCTACGGTGCAAAGACTCCAAGGCGACATACAAGCGTCGCCGTGTTCGCCCAAAACGTAAGCGTTTACGTTGTGCGCGTCTACCTTGCAGTAATCCGCAACGAATTTTATAAGTCTGTTGGAATCTAATAACGTACCCGTGCCGATAACGCGGTTTTCGGGAAGTCCCGTGCATTTAATCGTCGCGTAAGTCAACACGTCCACCGGATTGCTTACTATAACGTAAAGCGCTTCGGGCGCGATTTTGGCGACTTCGGGCATAACGCTCGTTAATATTCCTATATTGACTTTTGCTAAATCAAGTCTGGTCTGGTCGGGTTTTCTGCCGATACCGAACGTCGCTATTATTATGTCCGCGCCGGCTACGTCCGCATATTCGCCGCTCCACACCTTTACCGACGGAACGGAAGCCGCGCACTGTGAAAGGTCAAGCGCTTCGCCCTCCGCTTTCGTTTTGTTAATGTCTACCAAAACGATTTCAG
Source organism: uncultured Clostridia bacterium (assembly GCA_946627905.1). Taxonomy (GTDB): domain Bacteria; phylum Bacillota; class Clostridia; order Christensenellales; family Borkfalkiaceae; genus UBA1259. The sequence goes on along the minus strand of CAMOVY010000026.1, from coordinate 4,511 downwards.
AACAAAGCCCCGAAAGCGTTAAAGAATACGCAATCGTCGCGCCTACGTTGCCCGTTCCCAAAACTGCGATTTTTCTCTTTTTATTAAGCATTGCCGATTTTCTCCTATCATAATTTAAGTCCAAAATAATGATACTCCAAAAAGGGAATTTTAGCAAACGTTTTATACCTGTTTTCGTCAAATTTTTTACGTTTTTTTAAAATAATCCGCAACAATAAAAAAACTCTCTATCGCGAGTCCAAAACTCTGTCGACGACGCGGGTTTTTGCAATCCCGTATATATCCCCCGCGCCGATAAAAATTATCTTGTTAAACTCTTTTACGTGCGCTTTCAACTCCCTTAAAAGCGCCCTGTATCCGCCCGCGTAATCTACGTAGCCCGAAAAAGTGTCCTTCATTTTAAGATACAGCGTTTTACCGTCTCCGCTTGCCGAAAACTTTTCGCGCGCGGGATAGGTTTTATAAATGATAACGCCGTCCGCTTTTTTAAGCGACAAAACGAAATCGCCTAAAAGTTTTGCCGTACGCGAATAGGTGTGCGGTTGAAACACCGCCAGCGTCTTTTCGGTTTTGTCTTGTAAAAGGGCGGAAATTTCCGTCGGGTGGTGCGCGTAATCGGCGTAGCAAGGCACGCCGCCTATTTCCCCTATATATTCGTTGCGGCGTTTAACCCCGTCAAATTCTTCTATCGCGCGTTTGACAATCTGAAAAGGTATTTTCAGTTCGCTCGCCACGGCAATTACCGCAAGCGCATTATATACGTTGTGTTCGCCCGCGATGTTAAGCCTTATTCTACCTAACCTTTTTCCGTACGCATACGCGGTGAAAGCGCGACAAGCGCTTTTGCTTACGTATTTAGCCGAATACGCGGATAGATGTTTTATTCCGAAAGTTATCGTGGTAGAATTAAACACCTTGCACGCGTAAAAGTCGTCCGCGTTGACTACCGCAAGGCTGTGTTTGATAAACCCCTGAAACGCCGCCGTCTCGTCCGCCATATCGGAAAAGGTATCCACGTGGTCGTTGTCAATATTCAAAACCACGGCGATGCTCGGTGAAATATCCAGAAAATTGCGTTTATATTCGCACGCTTCCGCCACCGCGAACGCCCTGCCGCCCGACCTGAAATTGCCGAAAGTCTTTCTCTCCCCGCCTAAAAACACCGTGGGGTTAAGTCCCGCCGCGATAAAAACTTCGGCAAGCATTGCCGTGGCGGTGGTTTTGCCGTGGCTGCCGGAAACCGCCACCGAGCGGCGACATAAAGACAGTATCTGCCCTAAAAGTTCGCTGCGCTTTAATACGGGAATACCGTTTTTGCGGACAAAACGAAGTTCGGGATTTTTGTCGCTCACGGCGGAAGAATATACTACGAGTTCCGCCCCGAAAGCGTTTTCCGCTTTATGCCCGATAAAGATTTTAGCGCCTAGCGCCCTTAAACGTTTCAAACCGTCCGACATAACCTTGTCGCTGCCCGAAACGGAAAACCCTTCGGTAATACAATACGCGGCAAGTCCGCTCATAGACACGCCGCCCGCGCCGATAAAGTGAATTTTCTTATAATTCGCGAAAAAAATCTCAAAGTTCATACTACAGAATATGATAAAAAGTCCCGTTTTGGGATATAAATAAAAAAAATAAGCGGAAATTTAAAAAATATGTTGAAATCACTTGATTTGTATGCTATGATTAAAACAATATCAGAATAAGGAAGGTTCCGAGATGAGAATTTCAGACGTACGCGTTCGCATTGTTAAAAACAGCGACACAAAACTTAAAGCGGTTGCTTCGGTAACCTTCGATGACTGCTTTGTTGTACACGACATTAAAGTTATTGAAGGGAACGAGGGTTATTTTATCGCTATGCCGAGCAGAAAGACCACGGACGGTTCTTATAAAGACATAGCGCACCCCATCAAGACCGAAACGAGAGAAGAACTTATCAAAGTTATCTTAGACGCGTTCGAAGAAGAAAAGGCTAAACCGCAGGATTAAACCGATTTTTCAGTAAAGCGGATTATCCGTCCACCGTACGTTTTGTAAACGAGCGGCGGATTTTTGTCGGCAAAAATGCACGTAAACGTTTATCCGAACGCTTAAGATGCACGCATCAACATCTGTACAAGTGAATATATGCGTATACACGCAACAGGTCGCCCAAGGCTAAAAGCCTTGGGCGACCTAAAATTTAAATTGTTTTATCGTATTCAGCCGTTAAACACCGTTTTCGCAATATCGGTCAGATACTCTAAAGATTCAAACAGTTCCGAAACGTCGTTAAAATCGTTCTTATACGCTTCTATTAAAATAGCGCCGTCAAATCCTTTATCGCGAAGTAGCGTCAACACTTCTTTAAAGTCGGTAATACCGCGCCCTGGCAGGCACATTTTTCCGTCTTTATTAACGTCGGAAAGATGCGCGGTCGCTATATCCGCGCCCATTTCGTCTATAAACTCCCTGTAATCTATACCCGATTGCCGCGCCTGCTTTATATCGAAAGTGCCTTTTAAACCTGTCGTGCGCTTTTTAAGTTCGGTAAAAAAACCTATATAGTTATAGTACGCCCAATGCACGTTTTCATAAGCCAAAACTACGCCGTATTTTGCGCAATCGTCGATTATCCGCTGTGTTATCGCGCCAACGCGGTCAAAGTCTATAATATACGGCGTGCGCTTAACGCGCGCCAAGCCGTGAAAAGTGTAATATTTTGCACCGACGGCGTTTGCCGCCTGCATGGTTTTATCCAGAAGATAAAAAGAATCTTTTACCGCGCGTTCGTTTAAACTATAAAGCGTGGACTCGAACTGCGTGGTTAAAGTATGCACGGAGTGGACTTCCGTTTCGCCCTTTCTCTTAAAAAGCAGTTCGCCGAATTCCCTGTTATACTCGCAAAAAGATTCTAAAAACACTTCCGCGGTAGCGACTTTATGCTTGTTTAAAAACGATAATGCGTCTTCGGTATTAAATCTGCCGAATAAAGACGCGGTGGAAATACCCGTCTGCATAGAATTAGATTTGCGGTTCAATCAGTCCGAAATCGCCGTCGTCGCGCCTATAAATCACCTGTACGGTGTTGGTTTTAGCCTCTAAAAACACGTAGAAAGAGTGCCCTAAAAGTTCCATTTCTTCTTCCGCTTCTTTTACCGTCATAGGCGATAGCGCGAAAGATTTTTTCTTTACTATTTCGCGCGCGGAATTTTCTTCTTTGTTCTTTAAATCGTATATAGCGGCATCAAGGAACGCGGCGTTTTTGTTATGTTTATCGAATTTGGTGCGATGTTTTCTTATCTGCCCTTCGAGTTTCGGCAAAATCACGTCGATATTGTCGTAAAAATTATCGCTGGTTGCCATCGCGCGGACAAGTTTGCCGTTATAGTCAAGCATAATTTCTGTCGTCAGAGAGTTGTTGCCCTGCTTTTTGAAACTCACCTTTGCGATTGTTTCGTCGTCTTTAAAGTACTTATCGAGTTTAGAAAGTTTCTGTTCGGTAATGCTTTTAAGTTTTTCGCCTACTTCGTAATTTTTTGCATAGATGTCGAATTTCATAATTTTGCCTCCTTATATAATAGTTCGCAAAAAGCCCTGAAAAACCCTTTATTTTTTAGAGTAAAATCAGTTGTTTTCAAAAGAAAATTCCCCGTCCGCGGCGTTTACGGTAATTTTGGAATTTTCCTTTAACGCGCCGCGCAAAATCTCTTCGGACAACTTGTCTTCGATATACCGCTGAATAACCCGTTTTAAGGGGCGCGCGCCGTAGTTGTTGTCGTAGCCCTTTTCGATAATCAAATCCATAGCGTCTTTTGAAACTTCGAGCGAAACGCCCATAACGGCAAGCCGTTTTCTTAAACTGCCTAAAAGCAGTTCGGCGATTTTTGCCGTTTCGTCTTTCGTCAGTTTATGGAACACTATAATATCGTCTATACGGTTTAAGAATTCGGGGCGGAACTTTTCTTTTAAAGCGTCCATATACCTATCGCACATATCGTCGTACTCTTTTTGAGAGCCGCCGCTAAATCCCAGCGTGTTTTTATGCTGAATTTCCGTCGCACCGACGTTGGATGTCATAATGATTATGGTGTTTTTAAAGGAAACTACCCTGCCCTTGCTGTCGGTAAGTCTGCCGTCGTCTAAAATCTGCAGCATTATATTGAATACGTCAGGGTGCGCCTTTTCTATTTCGTCGAATAAAACTACCGAATATGGTTTTCTTCTGACCTTTTCGGTAAGTTGCCCCGCTTCGTCAAACCCCACGTATCCGGGGGGCGCGCCTACCATTTTAGATACCGAGTGCTTTTCCATATACTCCGACATATCTACGCGTATAAGGTTGTTTTCGTTGCCGAAAACGGCTTCCGCAAGCGCTTTGGATAGTTCGGTTTTACCCACGCCCGTAGGACCTACGAAAATGAACGAACCCACGGGGCGGTTGGGGTCTTTAAGCCCCGCGCGCGCACGCCTTATCGCGTCCGCCACAGCCTTTACGGCGTCCGTCTGACCTATCACCCTTTGGTGCA
>CAMOVY010000025.1 GCA_946627905.1 uncultured Clostridia bacterium | reverse complement strand
AAAAGAAAATATGATAGTCGAGTTATATTCTAAATAATTAAAAATCAAAAAAATTCGATGGGGTTTATCGGGGGGAAGCATAGGTTTTCCACGCCGAAAGCAAGAATTCCCGATAACCCTAAATCGAAACTATTTTTTAAGGAGGATAATTTCTTATGATGGAAATTGAAATGCCGAAAATAGCAGTGGAAGAAAACGAAGAAAAAAGTTATGCGAAAATCGTCGTCGAACCTTTGGAAAAGGGCTTCGGCTTAACGCTCGGAAACGCGCTCCGCAGAATTTTACTGTCCGCGCTCCCCGGTGTTGCGATACAAAACATTAAGTTCGCGGAAGAGTTGGGGATTAAGCACGAATTTTCTTCTATTCCCAAAATCAAAGAAGACGTTACCGAAATAATACTCAATTTAAAGTGCGTCGCAATCAAGTCGAGTTGTCTTGACAAAGACTACAAAAAGACGGTGAGACTCGAAAAAGTCGGACCGTGCGTAGTAAAGGCGGGCGACATCACAAGCGACGCGGAAATAGAGATATTAAATCCCGAGCAGTATATTTGTACGATTGACGAAGGCGGTAAACTCGATATGGAACTTACCGTCGGCAGGGGCAGGGGTTATCAACCCGCTTTCGAGCATAAGGTAGACGTTATCGATAATATCGCAATCGACAGTATTTATACGCCCGTTAAAAAGGTGAGTTATGACGTTTCGGCGACGCGTGTAGGTCAAAGCGTTGACTTTGATAAACTTACCCTTGAAGTATGGACGAACGGTGCTTTTTCCGGTCGCGATATAGTAAGCCTTGCGGCGAAGATAATGGAAGAACATATCAAAATGTTCGTGTCTTTATCCGAAGTAGGCAATATCGGTATTTTAGTACCGCCCGAAGAAGACAAAAAGACCAAGATCTTAGAGATGACTATCGAAGAAATGGATTTATCCGTGCGTTCGTATAACTGCTTGAAGAGAGCGAATATTCACACGGTTGAAGACTTAACCAAGAGAACCGAAGACGATATGCTTAAAGTCCGTAATCTCGGCAAGAAATCGCTCGACGAAGTGATTTTGAAACTTGAAAGTTATGGCTTGAAATTACAGGACACGGAGGACTAAACAATGGCAAGAAAATTAGGCTTAAACGCTACGCAAAGAATGGCACTTATTAAAAATCAGGCTTCCGCACTTTTGTGGTACGGAAAAATCGAAACGACCGAAGCAAGGGCGAAAGAAGTCGCATCTTACGTCGCTAAAATCCTTACTCTTGCGGTAAACAACTACGCGGATACCGTTGAAACGCAGGTTAAAGTTGCCGACGAAAAGGGTAAAGAAACTACCAAAACCTTAATAAAAGACGGCGTAAAGAAACTTAACGCAAGAAGAAAGATAATGTCTCTCGTTATCGACTTGCAGGAAGTTCAGGGCTATAAAGAAACCAAAGCGGATTTCAAAAAGAGAACCCGCGCGGTAAAGAGCCCGCTTATCGAAAAGATTTTCGACGAATACGCGCCGAAGTACGCTGCCCGTAAAGAAGAAAAAGGACAGGGTGGCGGATATACGAGAATTTATAAGTTAGGTCCGCGCAAAGGCGACGCTGCAGAAGTAGCGATTATAGAACTCGTTGACTAAATGTTGACTAAATTATGTTATAAAAACCCCGCGTTGCATTATGCAACGCGGGGTTTTTATATATCTTTATTATTATTTCATTTTATTCTTTATGGCGTTAAAAGTTTCGTCGGAGATGACATGTTCGATACGGCAAGCGTCGTCAGCCGCCGTTTCGGGGGACACGCCGATTTCTTTTAATAATTCGGTTAAAACCGTGTGCCGTTCGTAAATCTTTTCCGCAACCATTAAGCCCTTTTCCGTTAAAAGAATATATCCGTTGGCGTCGAATTGTATATAGTTTTCAGCCCTTAGTATACTCATAGCGCGTGATACGCTGGGCTTTGAGTATTTAAGGTATTCGGCAACGTCAATAGACCTTACCGCGCCTTTACTTTTAGATAGAACCAACACCGATTCTAAATACATTTCACCCGATTCCTGAATTTTCATACTTTTCCCTTCCTTTAACTTATATTTTAATATCGTAATAAAAAAAAGTCAACTTATTTATGTTTTTTAATTTTTCGGTTGGTTTATGCTTGACAATCGCTTGACGGCGGTATTATAATATCAATGGTTAGCGGGTGCTAACCAAAAATAAAATCCAAACGTTAGCGCTTGCTAACCACAAGAAGGTGTAAAACAATGAACGTTGCGGAATTTAAAAACGTAGTAAAGACGTATACGAGCGGCGACCACGTGCTGAACGCGTTAGACGGCATAAATTTATCGTTAGAAGAAGGCAAGTTTGCGGTTATATTAGGACCTTCTGGCGCGGGGAAGTCCACTCTTTTAAATATGCTCGGCGGGCTTGACAGTCCTACTAGCGGAACGATAATCGTAAACGGCAAGGATATTTCTACGCTTAATGCGGACGAACTTGCCGAGTACCGCGCGGAAACGGTGGGCTTCGTTTTTCAGTTTTACAATCTGATACCGACGCTTACGGTGTACGAAAACGTTGCTTTGATAAACGAAATAACCAAAAATCCCATATCTGCGGAAGAGATGCTGGAAGAAGTGGGGCTTTTGTCGCATAAAAACAATTTTCCGTCCGAACTGTCGGGCGGGGAACAACAGCGTGTTTCTATAGCGCGCGCCCTTGCCAAAAATCCTAAAATAATATTATGCGACGAGCCTACGGGCGCTTTGGATTCCAAAACGGGCGTAATGGTGCTTAAACTGTTGCTCGATATGGCGAAAAATCACAATAAAACGATAGTAATAGTCAGCCATAACCAAAATATCGCAAAAATAGCGGACGTGGTTATAAGGGTAAAAAACGGCAAAATCGTTTCGTGCGAAAATCAGGATAGTCCCGCAAATATAGACCAAGTAGAGTGGTAAAATATGCTTAACAAAAAACTTTTACGCACGCTTTTAAAATATAAGGCGCAATTCATTTCAATGATAATAATGATAGCGATAGGAATAGGCGTATTCGTCGGGTTTAATATGGAGTGGTATACTCTGCAAAAAAACACCGACGCGTTTTTATCCGAAACGGGTTTTGCCGACTATCGCATATTATCCGAAACAGGCTTTACGGAAAGCGATTTAAATGCGGTACTGTCAATAGACGGCGTAAAATCGGGAACAAGGTATCTTTCGGTCAATACGTCCGTTAAGGGAAGCGGCGATACGCTCGCGCTGACGGTTAATTCCGATATGAACGTTTCGGGAATATATATTACGGATGGCGAAAAATACGACGCGGCAAGCGAAAACGGGGTGTGGATTTCCGATAGATACGCCGAAAATAACGGTGTGAAATTAAACGACGAAATAATATTGATTTACAGCGGCACGGAAATAAAGTTAAATGTTAAGGGGCTTATTAAATCGGGCGAATATATGATATGCCTGCCCGATACCAACCAACTGATGCCCGACTACGACACGTACGGGTTCGCTTACGTTTCGCCGCAAGCCTTTTATAACGCAATCGGCACGGAGTTTTACACGCAGATAAACGTTATATCCGATATGGATAAAAAAGATTTCGTAATAGCGGTACAGGAAAAACTAGGCGCGGTCTATCACGTGATTTCGAAGGACGAAACGGTTTCCTATTCGGAGTCGCGCGGGGAGATAGAAGAAGGCAAGGTTATGGGCTCGGTTTTGCCCGTGTTGTTTTTGGTTATCGCCGTGCTTACTATGATAACCACTATGCACAGGATAACCGCTTCGGAAAAAACGCAGATAGGCACGTTAAAAGCGCTGGGGTTTAAAAACGGGAAAATCGCTCGGCATTATACGTCTTACGCTTTGGTTATAGGCGTAATAGGCGCGGTTTTGGGGATAGGCATAGGCTTTTTGCTGGGGTGGTATATTATGAATCCCGCGGGCGCTATGGGTACGTATATCGATATGCCCGACTGGTCGCTTAAAATGCCACTTTTTTGTATACTTATTCTTATAGGAATAATCGCCGCACTCACCTTTATCGGGTTTTTGTCCGTTAAGTCGGTGATGAAAGGCACGGCGGCAGAAACGTTAAGACCGTATATTCCCAAGAAAAACAAAAATCTTATTATAGAAAAAACCAAGTTATGGAATAAACTTAAATTCGGCGCGCGATGGAATCTTCGCGACAGCTTAAGGCATAAATCGAGAACGTTTATGACGCTTTTGGGAATAGTCGGTTGTACCGTTCTGTGTGTGGGCGCGCTGGGTATGCAGGACACGATGGATGCGTTCGTTAAAGTGTTTTATCACGACGCGATAAATTACGAGTCGCGCATAATTCTCGACACCAAAGACGCGACGAGAGAACAGGCGCTTTTGGTATCCGCACAATACGGTAAGGACTGGAGCGCTACTCTCGGCGTTCAGGCGGGCGACGAAACGCTCCAGCTCGAAATCTATCATTTAGAAGAAGACAGCGTTAAGTTCGTAAACGGTTCTTTGGGATTTACCGAATTAAAGGACGACGGCGCGTATATATCTTCGCGCGTGGCGGACGAGTTTAAATTAAAAGCGGGGGACGAAATATCGTTTACGCCGTATGGCACTAGCGATAATTTTACCGTAAAAATTAACGGGATATTGCGTTCTATGGTAAAGAATATAGTTATTACCGACGCGCTCGCGGACAATTTAAGCGTATCCTATAAAATAGGCACTATATATACGAACAGCACGGATATAGAAAAGGTATTTCCCATATCGGGCGTACAGACGAAAGCCGACGTTATAAAGTCTTTCGATACGTTTATAAGTTTAATGAAAACTATGGTTGCGCTTTTAATCGTGGCGGCGGTTATACTCGGCATAGTAGTGCTTTACAATCTCGGCGTTATGAGTTATACCGAGCGCTACCGCGAAATGGCAACGTTAAAAGTGGTGGGCTTTAAGGACAGGCAGATAGGCAGAATACTTATCGGTCAGAATTTATGGCTTACCGTTATAGGAATAATTTTAGGAATACCCGCGGGGGTGGGCGTGTTGCAATATCTTTTGGCGGCGCTCGCTTCCGAATACGAAATGGTTTTATCGCTGGGCGTAAAGACGTTTGCGATAAGCATACTGTTAACTTTCGGCGTGTCGTTTATCGTCGGTCTTATGGTTTCTAAAAAGAACAAAAAGATTGATATGGTAGAGGCGCTTAAAGGTACTGAATAGTTTACACCCTCCTTTTTTTCACCTTGTAAAAAGTCCCCGTACGTTAAAGCGCGAGTTTTAACATAACGGGGGCTTTTTCTTAATAAAATGTACTATGAAATTGAGCGGTGTAAAAAGGGGCGAACAGGTAAAAATTATCGGAATAAACGGCGGCGCGTTAAAGGCGCGGCTTAATTCTATGGGCATAAAAGTCGGCGACGTGATTTCGGTAATCAACATCGCGCCTTTTAAAACGCCCGTAGAGATAAAAAAAGGCAATTTCCGCTTGGCGATAGGTAAGCCCGAAATGGACAACATAACGGTGGAATATTATGTATAACGTCTGTCTTTTCGGCGCGCCCAACTGCGGCAAAACCACGCTTTATAATATTTTAACGGGCAAAAACGAGAGAGTAGGCAACCGCGCGGGCGTCAGCGTAGAAGAAAAAAGCGGGCGCTATAAAAAAGATAAAAACGTTTTAATAACCGATTTGCCGGGGACGTATTCCATTAAAGCCGTATCGTTTGACGAAAAAATCGCGGCGAACGGACTTTTCCGCAAGCCGCAGGCGCTAATAAACGTAATTGACGGAACGGATTTAGAGCGCGGCTTGCGTTTAACCTGTGAACTGTTATCGTTAAATATTCCTATGGTTGTCGCTGTAAATTTCAGCGACGAAATGGAAAAACAGGGCATAAAAGTGGATATAAAGCGGCTATCGCAGATATTCGGCGTGCCGTTCGCACTTATTTCCGCGCGGAAAAACAGGGGAATAGATAATCTTATGTCTCTTGCGCTTCAAGCCGCCACTATAAATTCCGACGCGCAAAAAAAAATTGACGACAAGTTTATAGCAAGCGCTATGCGCGCCGCGGTAAAGGTTTCGCCCGATTACCGACCTTTTACCGATAAAGCCGATAAAATTTTAATGAGTAAATATATAGGAATACCGATTTTTATAGCCGTAATAACCGCGGTGTATTTTTTTACGTCAGTGATAGGCGGGTTTTTCGGCGACAAAATATCGGCGCTGTTTAATAACTTCGGAAAGGCGACCGAAAAGGCTTTGATAAACGGCGGTGTTTCAGCACCGTTCGTTTCGCTTATCGTGAACGCCGTTATAAAAGGTGTGGGGGAAGTGCTTTCCTTTACTCCGCAGATACTCGTGCTGTTTTTTCTGCTTGCGATTATAGAAGAGAGCGGGTATATGGCGAGAGTTGCGTTTTTATGCGACGGACTTATGGAAAAGGTGGGGCTTGGCGGAAAATCGCTTATAGCGCTCGGTATGTCGTGCGGGTGCGCGGTAAGCGGCATTATGAGTGCCAGAACGCTCGAAAACGCTAACCGTCGGCGGCTTACCGTGTATTTAAGCCCCTTTATGCCTTGCGGGGCGAAAACCGCCGTTTTTGCGTGGCTTTCGGCGCTTGTGTTCGGCGGCAATCCGCTTATAGGCGCTTCGCTGTATTTTTTAAGCCTTATTGCCGTGGCGGCGGGCGGTTTTATATTAAAGCGTTTCGACAGGTTTAAGGGCGGCGCGGGGCTTATTATGGAAATTCCCGTTTTAAGGCTGCCGTCCGTGCGCGGGGTTTACGGCGCATTAAAGGAAAAAACGATTGATTTTATATTGAAAGCGGGTTCGGTTATATTTCTCGTTTCAATAGTCGTATGGGGTTTGCAGAATTTCGGCTTTAACGGATATACGACTAACGTGCGCGACAGTTTTTTGTTCTTTATAGGGGATAAAATAAAATATATTTTTGCGCCGCTGGGGTTTTCCGGCTGGCAGACTTCTGTCGCCGTGCTTTCGGGCGTGTTTGCAAAAGAAGCGGTAATACAGACTTTATCAATGCTGTCCGATGCGCCCGCCGCGCTGTTTTCTTCGGGCTATGCGGCGTACGCTTTTATGGCGTTTATATTGTTTACGCCGCCATGCGTTGCCGCGCTTACCGCCGCTTACGGCGAACTTAAAAACGCAAAAGATTTTCGGATAATGATATTATTTCAGTTTTGCGCCGCATATATTATCGCGTTTATAATAAACGTTGCGGGAATTTTAGTTGAAACCGCGGGCGTAGCGCCGTTATCGTTGACAATTATTGCGTTCGGGGTTATAATAAGCGTAATTATACTAAAAAAACGCGGGTGCGGGAACTGTTCCGCTTGCGGGGGGAAAAGATGCAAAAGGAAAAAAGCGAATACGACTATATGAGAGAAGCGGACGAAAAAGAAGAAGACGCGTTTTATCCCGAAGAGTGGCAAGACGATAGAAAAAAGCCCGAAAAAGAAAAATATTTCGAGTATTACGACGATATAAAAACGGATATAAGAGAAGACTGGTAAAAGATATTATTTATTCCTTACGGCGGCAATATTGCCGCCGTAAAAAATTTTAAAAAAATATACGCTAAACGGGCTTTAAATCGTTGACAAAATACGCGCGTTTATCATATAATATTTTCCGTTGTATAAGTTTAGGGTTATTAAACTTTTTGTTAAAAATGTCTAAACTCCGTCAAAAACGAAGGTAAAAAATGGTATTAGGGGAAAAGATAAAAAACTTAAGACTTTCGTGCGCGTTAACGCAGGAAGAACTTGCCGACAGGTGCGAACTTACGAAGGGCTACATATCTCAACTTGAAAACGATTTGACAAGCCCTTCTATAGCGACGCTTATCGACATTTTGTCTGCGCTCGGTACGGATTTAAAGGAGTTTTTTTCGGACAGCGGGGAAGAAGAAAAGGTAAGTTTCAATAAGAACGAATTTATTGAAAAGATTACCGACGGATACGTTTTGAATTGGGTAGTTCCCAACGCGCAGAAAAACGCCATGGAGCCCGTGCATATGGTTCTGCACGGCGGCGCGAAAACGGACGACGATTTCCCGCACGAAGGGGAAGAGTTCGGGTTCGTACTTAAAGGCGAAATAGTCTTAAAACTCGGCAAGAGAAATATAACGGTGAAAAAGGGCGAAAGTTTTTATTTCACGCCTAAAACCGTTCACAGTATATTTAACAGAAAAGAAACGGACGCGGAATTCATCTGGGTTTCCTCGCCCCCGTCTTTTTAAGGAGTTATCGTTATGAATTCACTTAAGAAAACACAGTCCGCCGAAATCACCGCTAAAAACGCGGCGGGTTCGGCTAAAAAGAACGATAATATTATAGAAATCAAGGGCATAACCAAAGTGTTCGACGGGACGACCGTTTTGGACAACTTAAGTCTGGGCATAAAGCGCGGGCAATTTATAACGTTGTTAGGTCCTAGCGGGTGCGGCAAAACCACCCTTTTAAGGCTTATCGCGGGGTTTGAAACGCCGACGAGCGGCGAAATTTACATAGAAGGCGTGCCGATAACTTCCATACCGCCTTTCCGCCGCCCCGTAAACACCGTATTCCAGAAATACGCGTTATTTCCGCACTTAAACGTATTTAAAAACGTTGCGTTCGGGCTTAAACTTAAAAAAATACCCGACGAAACGGTGAAAAAGGGCGTGCGTAAGTACACGAAAGCGGAAATAGAGCAGAAAGTCAACAAGGCGTTAAAACTCGTGGGGCTTGAAGATTACGGGCACAGGGACGTAAATTCGCTTTCGGGCGGGCAGCAACAGCGCGTTGCCATAGCGCGCGCAATCGTGTGCGAACCCAAGGTGCTTTTGCTTGACGAACCTTTGGGCGCGCTCGACCTTAAAATGCGTAAAGAAATGCAAATCGAATTAAAGAAGATGCACGATGAGCTCGGCATTACCTTTATTTTTGTAACCCACGACCAAGAAGAAGCGCTCACGATGTCGGACGTGGTAGTCGTTATGAACGACGGCGTTATTCAGCAGATGGCGCGCCCCAAAAAGATATACGACGAACCGAGCAACGCTTTCGTTGCCGACTTTATAGGCGAATCGAATATACTTTCGGGCATTATGGTAAAGGATTATGCCATCACGTTTTTGGGTAAAACGCTGGAGTGCGTAGACAAGGGCTTTGAAAAGAACGAGCGTATAGACGTGGTTATCCGCCCCGAAGATATAATAATCAAAAACGGGCAGGGTAAAGGGCATTTCGACGGACAGGTGCTTTCCACGGTATTTAAGGGCACTTATTACGAAATGGAAGTGCTTGCCGCGGGGTACGAGTTTACCGTGCAGTCGCAAACGGAGTTTGTCAAGGGTACGGCGGTTTCGCTTGAGATAAAACCCGACAGCATCCATATAATGAAGAAAATGCTTACCATAAACAAGCATATAGGCGAAGTGGTGGGCGAAAATCTCGTCAGTTTCTGCGGCGGGGAATTCGAAGTGCCGACCGACGGGTTCGATACGGGCGACGAAGTTATAGTGTACGTGCCGTTTACGGCGATAACGCTTACCGACGACGAAAAAGACGGCGTTATAGGCGCAAACGTTTCGCAGAGTTTTTATAAGGGCAACTACTATCAGGTTCAGGTGTTTACCGATAGCGACGACGACTTTTATATAGACACCGCCGACGAATGGGATATGGACGACAGAGTCGGCATAATTATCGACGGCAGCAAAGTAAAACTTGAAAAATATAATCCCGAACAGGATACCGAAGGGGAAACGGCAAATGCGTAAAACGGCAAAAACTTTCCGCCCGACGGCGTTTTCTTTCCCGTATCTTACTATAACGATGGTTTTCGTTATAGTGCCGCTGTTGCTTATACTGTTTTATGCCTTTCGCGGCGAAGACGGGTCTTTTACTTTCAGCAATTTTACGGAAGTTTTTAAGAACGAAGAAACTCTTAACAATCTTTGGGGAACTGTAAAAATCGCGTTGATTTCCACGGTTATATGCCTTTTGATTGCTTATCCCGTGGCGTATATATTAGCGTCTTCGCCGTTCAATAAAATCGCCGTGCTTTCGCTTATATTTATCATACCTATGTGGATAAATTTCTTATTGAGAATGTTCGCGTTAAAGTCCGTGCTTTCCATTATCGGCATCGAAAGGGGATACACCGCGGCGGTAATAGGTATGGTTTACGACTTTTTCCCGTATATGCTTTTACCCATTTATACGGTGCTCGTCAATATGGACAAAAGTTATCTTGAAGCGTCTAACGATTTGGGCGCAAACAACGTCCGCACCTTTTTCAGAATAACTCTTCCGCTTTCCTTTTCGGGGATTATAAGCGGAATAAGTATGATGTTTATGCCTATATTCAGTTCTTACGCAATAACAGAAATGATGGGCGATATGGGAACTACCGTTATAGGTTCTAAAATAGCGAGCCTGTTCGAAGCCCACGATTACGGCTACGGTTCGGCGCTTTCGTTCGTACTGCTTATTATAGTGCTGCTTGTGGTGTTTATAACCACTTCTATGACGGGCAAGGCGTCAAAAACGGCAAAGGCAGGTAAAGCACAATGA
>CAMOVY010000024.1 GCA_946627905.1 uncultured Clostridia bacterium | reverse complement strand
TCGGTATAAGACCCGAAGATATACATGACAATCCCGACTGGATGGAAAAACACGCGGATATGCCAACAATCCAAGTTAAAGTTGACGTTATCGAAGCGCTCGGTTCCGAAACGTTATTGTACTGCAAAACGCGTTCGGAAGATACGAAAGAAGAAAAGAGCATAGCGGAAGATATAAGCAACCTTATCGCTAAGGTAGACAGCCGCTCTACCACCGTTGTTGATACCGTGGTTAAAGTGGGCTTGGATATGAGACATTGCCATCTTTTCGATAAAGAAACGGAAATCACGATTTTAGCGGTTGACGAAGCGAACAAACAAGCAATAGAAGAATTACAGGCAAAGCGTGAAGAAGAAGAGGCGGCTAAAGCCGCCGCCGCGGCAGAAAAACAGGCGCAAGAAGACGCTAAAGCCGCCGCGGAACTTGAAAAACGCAGACGTAAAATGGAGAAAAAAGCCGCTAAAAAAGAAGAAGCGCCCGCAGAAGAAGACAAAGCGAAATAATCTTACAACGGTCAAATCATTTTGAAATACAACCCCGCCGCCGATATCAATCGGCGGCGGGGGTTCGTTATACAAAAATCGACGAAGAAAAACACTATCAAAGTTTTGATTTATTTAGAAACAGGGCTCCCGAAAAAGATTTGCGTAGCAAAGATTTTTTGGGAAAAGGAGCGGCAGGCGTAAACGAAAGCGGTTGATAAAATCTTTACCAACCGCTTTCAAAATCGCCTTGCTGCGACGTGGTGCGGATAAAGGGACTTGTAAGGAGCGTAAGCGACGGAATAGCGATTGTTTGCCAAAGGCGCAATCGCGTTCATAATTCAATACACGAAAGAAGAACCGAAGGCAGAGGCGGCATTAAACAGCAAAAAAAGGCACAACCCGTTTTGGGTTGCGCTTTTTTGCGTGGGAATAAGCCACACGCTGCCTTATGGTGCGGATAAAGGGACTTGAACCCCCACCCTTTCGGAATAGATCCTAAGTCTATCGCGTCTGCCAATTCCGCCATATCCGCATTTACGGTATAATTTTAACACATTTTATGAATTTGTCAAAATATTATTCGTGGGTTTATAAGGAAATTATTTTATTCTTTGACTTTTGTTCCGTTCGGTTATATAATTTATAAAAAAGCCGATATCACTTTTTAATATTTTTCAATCATACTATAATGTATGTCTGTAAAAGCGTACGTTAATCTTAAAAATATACTATATAACGCGAAACAGATAAAAAAGCGTCTGCCACAAGGGGTAAAGTTCTGTGCGGTAGTAAAAGCGGACGCTTACGGACACGGAGCGGAAAAGATTGCTAACGCCATATATAATATCGTAGATTGCTTTGCCGTCGCGACCGTTGAAGAAGGCGTAAAATTAAGGCTTTGCGGGATAGATAAAGATATTCTCGTACTGACGAAAACGTTTAACGACGAACTTTATCGCGCGGTAAATTATTCTTTGACATTAACCGCGAGCGGCGTTTCGGACTTAAAAAGGTACAATTTAGCAGGCGTGCGGCAGGGCGTACGCGTAAAAGTACACTTAAAGTACGATACGGGTATGAACAGGCAAGGTATACAGGGGGAGAGCGCGCTAAAAGCCGCGCTTGCGTTCTGTAAACGGAACGAAGTTATAGACCTTTGCGGACTTTATTCGCATTTTGCCCGCCCTGAAGACGATAAATCGAGAAAAACGGCGCTTAATAAGTTTTCCGTTGCGAAAAAACTCGTTAAAGGGTATAATGATAATATAACGTGTCATATCTCGGCAAGCGGCGGATTTATTAAAGGCGAATACGCCGATATGGTGCGGATAGGTATTCTGCTTTACGGATACAAGCCGTTTGAAACCGATATCATAAAAGTCAAGCCCGCTATGAAAGTTTACGCGCCGGTTGTCGCGAGAAGAAAGTTAAAGTGCGGAGATAATGCACTTTACGGCGACAAGCGCGCTTCGGATAATACCGACTTTGCACTTGTCAGGTACGGCTATGCCGACGGGCTTTTCCGAAAAGAGATAAAAGGGCAGTTCAATAACCGCTGTATGGACTTAACGGCAATAACGGGCGTAGGTAAAAATTTACGCCGCGTTGCGGTAATGGAAAACGCGGATATTCTTGCCGAAAAATACGGCACTATTTCGTACGAAATACTTGTAAAGTGCGCGCTTCGCGCGGAAAAAATATATTTTTACTGAAAAACAATTCAAAAAGGACAGGCTTATGAAATACTATTTAAAGCAAGGTCTATTCCCGTTTATTTATCTGTTGATGATGGCAATGATTGCTTTCGGCATTACCGCTATAAGCGGGCTTTTATGGCTTAAAATAATTCTTGCCGTTTTAAATATCGCGTTGTACGCGGCAGTCGTTGTCGCAGTTTCGTATAAAGAAGGGCAGGAATCCATTAAAGTGCAGCACGCCAACGATTTGGAGCGTATTCAAATTATAAGAACGGGCGAAAACAGACCTCTTAAAGTTCACGAAGAGTACAAGCCGTGGAAAGGGTTTATGTTCGGGTTTATCGTCTGCGTGCCGCTTATCGTATTGCTGGGGCTTCATACGATATTATATCTTTCTACGGGCAGTTATAGGGGATTAGGCGCTATTGCGGGACTTGTGTATTTTATGTTCTTTATATTTTTTACGTTCGGTTCGTCGCTTTCCGCAGGCGAAGCGGCAACGGGCACAACCTTGCCGTGGTATTCCTTTTACGGTGCGCTTATCGCCCTGCCCGTGATAATGCTTATAACGGGGATATCGTACATTTTAGGCGCTAAAAAAATTATGCGCCAGCAGGAAATGATAAAAGAAAAACAACGCAGCATTTACGGAGATAAACTTTGAGAATAATAGGCGGCGCTTATAAAGGCAGAACGCTTTACGGGTTTCGCGGCGAAGACATAAGACCGACGTCGGACAGCGCGCGTGAAAGTCTTTTCAATATTTTAGGCGATTTGTCGGGCGCGGATTTTTTGGATTTATTCTGCGGCACGGGCGCGGTTGGCATAGAAGCGTTATCGCGCGGGGCGAAAACGGTATTTAACGATATCGATAAAGAAAGCGTGTCGCTTACGCGCGTAAATCTCAACAAAGTTGGCGCGAGTGCCGAAGTGTGTTGTTCGGACGCGCTTGGGTTTATAAAAAGCACGCGTAAAAAATTCGACGTTATATTTTTAGACCCGCCCTATAAAAGCGATAAAATCCGCGAACTGCTTGACGCCGTAGCGGGTATATTAAAGGACGGCGGGAAAGTGGTTTTTGAAAATGAAAAACCGTTTTCAGGTGTTGCCCGCGGTTTGGTTCTTACCGACGTAAGAAAATACGGCAGAGCAATCCTTCATTTTTTTGAAAAGTATTCGGGCGGCGCGGCGGTGTACGCCGGCATGTTCGACCCGATAACCGTGGGGCACGAGCGTTCTGTGCTGTCCGCAATACAAGCGTTCGGGAAAGCGTACGTCGTCGTGGGAGAGAACGCTGAAAAACAGCCGTTTTTTTCCGAAAAAGAGCGGGCGGAATTAGTTTCCGCCGCCTTTACGGATAAAAACGCGGAAGTTATTAAATTTTCCGATTTTAAAAACGAAAAGGATTACGGCGAATTTTTGGTCCGAAACGGTGCGCGTTATTACGTGCGCGGAATAAGGGACGAAAAGGACTTCGGGTACGAAAAGAAAGCGGAGCGAAAAAACGCCGTGATTTATCCGTTTATAAAGACAGCGTATATTTTCTGCGAAGACGGTATGAAAAACGTAAGTTCCACCAAAGTTAAAACCGCGCTTAAAAAGGGGGCGGACGTTTTAGAGTATATCCCTGCGACCGCGCGCGAAAAATTTACCGAAATTATGAAAAAAAGATGACAGAAAAGGCAATCCCTATACAGAAATTAACAATAGCCGCCAACGTTTTGGAAATTAAAAACGGGGCGGTTTTTATTTTTGCCTTATTAAGGTACGCAACCGATTGCATTATGACGGACACTCCGCCGAACCCGCAAATCGCCGCGGCGACGGGCAGTGTAAAAAATGAAATACCGCCGCCCGCTATGATTTTAAGTCCGCGCGTACACTCGAAAATTCCGTTCGCAATACCGTTTGAAACAGCGGGGTTTTCGGTAAACAGATTGAAAAACCCGCTTAAAATTTTCATAGCGCCAAGCCCCGTCAGTATTTCGGTCAAAAGATAAAACACGGTTATTATGCCGCCGACTAAAAGCACAGAATTTACCGCGGAAAACACCCCGTCAAACAGCACGTTGTCTGAACTTGAAAGGGTAAGCGGCGGGGATTTTTTCGGTTTTTCCTTGCGTTTATAAAATGAAAAAATAAAGCCTATTATAAAGACGGAAATAATATGCGTTAAATAAAGGCACAGCCCGAAAAGCGGGTTGTTAAAGGTGAGATTACCTACGCTTGCGATTAAAAATACGGGCGAAGACGAAGAACAGAGCGCCGCGGCGCGTTCGCTTTCCGCCTTTCCTATAAGGTTTGCTCGTTTTAGGTCGGAAACGGTTTTCGCGCCGACGGGGTAGCCCGACATAAGGCTTATAAACAGCGCGTACCCTACCGCCCCGTTCACGTTAAAAAGCCGTTCGGTAATGGGCGATAGCGCGTCGGTTATTTTGCCCGTAATATGTAGCGCGGAAATAAACGAAGTAATCACAAGGTACGGAAAAAGCGCGGGCAGTACCGCCGCCGCCCATAACCTTATTCCGTCCATCACCGCGGTGTTATATGTTCTGTCCGTAGATAATAATATCGCCGCTAAAACCAGCGATAAAAGCGCTACGGTTTCGGCAAAATTACGCAATTTTAAGTTCTGTTTTGACATAACGGTTAAAAGTTCTTATAATAACGTATTTCTACGCTTGAAAAATAATACCCGATATGTTAAAATATTCCTATGGATTTGTTTGATTTAAACAAAAACGCGGATAAAAACGTTCCGCTTGCGGAAAGGATGCGCGCTAATACTCTCGCGGAATTTCTGGGGCAAGAACATATAGTGTCGAAAAGCGGGCTGCTGTTCCGCGCCATAAAACTCGATAGGCTTGGCAGTTGCATTTTCTGGGGTCCCCCGGGGTGCGGAAAAACCACGCTCGCAAACGTTATCGCTAACAATACCGACGGAAATTTCGTTAAACTCAACGCCGTGTCCTGCGGGGTGGCGGACGTAAAAAAGGTAGTGGACAAAGCGCGCGAAGATTTGCGTATGTTCGGCAAAAAAACCTACCTTTTACTTGACGAGTGCCACCGTTTCAACAAGGCGCAAAGCGACAGTTTGCTGCCCGCCGTTGAGCGCGGAGACGTGATTTTTATAGGTTCTACTACCGAAAACCCCTACGCGTCTATGACGCCCGCTATCGTTTCCCGTTGCCGCGTGTTCGAACTTAAACGCTTATCCGACGAGAATATTACTACCGCGCTTAAAAAAGCGCTTAAGGATAAAGAAAAAGGGCTTGGCAATATGAATATCGTAATCGACGACGATGCCCTTTCGCATATAGCACGCACCGCCGCGGGCGATTTGCGCGTAGCGTACAACGCGTTGGAACTTGCGGCTTTAACTACCGAAGCAAAGGACGGGGTGGTACATATAACGCTTAAAGACGCCGAAGAGTCCATACAGCAAAAGGCGCTATCGTTCGACGAACAGATGTATTACGATATGCTTTCGGCGTTCTGTAAAAGTTTACGGGGTAGCGACGCTAACGCCGCGCTTTACTATATGCAACGGCTTATTAAAGGCGGTTGCGACCCGCTGCTTATTATCCGCAGGGTGATAGCGCACTCCGCAGAAGACGTTGGGATGGCAGACCCCAACGCACTTGTCGTTTCGACGAGCGCGCTGCTTGCATACGAACGTATGGGGCTTCCCGAAGGGCTTTTGCCCATTTCGGAAGCGATAATCTACGTGTGCGAAGCGGAAAAGTCAAACTCCGTGGTAATGGCGATGGACGCGGCGGCAAAAGACGCTACGGAAAACAAGGACGATACCGTTCCGCCGTGGGTTAAAAACGCCGTATACGGCAGTTCTGACGACAAGGCGGCGGCAAGGCAGTACAAATATCCGCACGATTACGGCGGGTACGTTAAGCAGCAGTATTTGCCCGACGGGCTTAAAGACAGGGTTTATTATATCCCCAAAGACAACGGCTATGAGAAAACCGTTAAAGAAATAAGAAAAAGAAAGGGCAAAGATAATTAAAGGTGCAAAAATGGACTACTCGTTAAAACTATCCAAAGAATTTTCCTTAAAAGAAGAATACGCGAAAAATATTATTACGCTTATAGACGAAGGCAACACTATTCCGTTTATAGCGCGCTACCGCAAGGAAATGCACGGTTCGACCGACGACCAAGTGCTGCGCGAGTTTGAAACGCGGCTTAAATATCTTCGCAATCTCGACAAGAGAAAGCAGGAAATAGCCGACGCTATCACCGAACAGGGCAAGATGACCGACGAAATAGCGCTATCGCTTGCAAAAGCCGAAACTATGACGGAGGCGGAAGATGTTTACCGCCCGTATAAGCAAAAGCGCAAAACGCGCGCTTCCGTGGCTATGGAAAAGGGCTTATCGCCGCTTGCCGATATTATCGAAGCGCAAAACATAGACGTTGTTCCCGAAGAAGTCGCTAAAGACTATGTAAGTGAAGAAAAGGGCGTTTTAACGGTAAAAGACGCAATATCAGGCGCTTCGGATATTATAGCCGAACGCGTTTCCGACAATGCGGAACTGCGTAAGACTTTGCGCGTAAAGATAGCCGAAACGGGCGAAATTTCGTGCAAACTTTTAGAAAACGAAAAGGCTAAAACCTACGATATGTACGCAGATTACAGCGAAAAAATTGCTAAAATCCCGTCGCACAGAATACTTGCCGTAAACCGCGGCGAAAAAGAAGAGTGTTTAAAGGTGGATATCGTCGTCGATACGGAAAGTTTTATCGCGGCGGTGCAGGCGGTATTCGTTAAAAACGATAGTAAATGTGCGGAAATAGTCAAAGCCGCGGCGGCGGACGCATATGAAAGGCTTATATTCCCGTCAGTATCGCGCGAAGTGAGAAACGAGATTACCGAACGGGCTAGCGAACAGGCGATAAAAATGTTCGAAGTGAACTTAAAGCCGCTTTTATTACAGCCGCCTTTAAAAGGCAGTATCATTTTGGGGCTTGACCCCGCTTACCGTACGGGCTGTAAACTCGCGGTTATAGACGATAAAGGCAACGTGCTTGCTACCGACAAGATTTTCCCCACCCCGCCGCAGAACAGAATAGAGGAAGCGGAGACAAAAGTGCTTGCGCTTATTGAAAAGTATAACGTAAACGTTATTTCGATAGGCAACGGCACGGCGAGCAAGGAAAGCGAAATATTCGTGGCAAACACTCTTAAAAAGTGCAGCCGCCCTGTGTCCTACGCGGTGGTTAACGAAGCGGGTGCTTCCGTTTATAGCGCAAGCAAACTCGGTGCGGAAGAGTTCCCCGATTTCGACGTAACAGAGCGTAGCGCGGTGAGTATAGCGCGCAGATTGCAAGACCCGCTTGCGGAACTTATTAAAATAGACGTTAAGTCCATAGGCGTGGGGCAGTACCAGCACGATATGCCCGAAAACCGCTTAGAAGAAGTTTTGGGCGGCGTGGTAGAAGACTGCGTTAACAGCGTGGGCGTGGATTTAAATACCGCTTCCGCAAGTCTTTTATCCTACGTTGCGGGTTTAAACAGCGGGATTGCCAAAAGTATAGTGGAATACAGAAAAACGGCGAAATTTAATAAACGCGAAGACTTACTTAAAGTTAAAAAACTCGGCGAAAAAGCCTTCGAGCAGTGCGCGGGATTTTTAAGGATAACCGACGGGTTCGTGCTGGATAACACCGCCGTTCACCCCGAAGATTACGAAGCGGTAAAAACCCTGCTTGAAATTACGGGTTATACTTTGGACGACGTGGCGGCGGGCAAAATTACCGATATTAAAGACAGGGTAAATAAAGCGGGCGTTAAAACGGTTGCCGAAAAGTGCGGCGTGGGCGAACCGACTTTAAACGACATAATAGCGGAACTTTTAAAACCGGGGCGCGATATAAGGGATACGCTACCCAAGCCCATTTTATACAGCGAACTCCTTGACCTTTCCGACTTAAAAGAAGGTATGGAACTTAACGGCACGGTGAGGAACGTTATAGATTTCGGCGTGTTCGTGGATATAGGCGTGCATCAGGACGGGCTTGTGCATATTTCGCAGATTTCGGATAACTATATAAAGCACCCGTCGGAAGTGCTTAAAGTGGGCGATATAGTTAAAGTCAAGGTTTTGGGCGTGGATAAGGAAAAGAAAAAGATTTCTTTAACGCTTAAAACTTCCGTTCTCCCGCACGGTATCGCCACGGGCGAAAATAAAACGGACAGACAGCGCAAAGAAGGGCATAAAACCGCCGAAAAGAAAAAGCAGCAAGCATTATCAAAAGATGATATGTTAGCGCTATTATATAAAAAATTCGGCAGATAAACGAAATTCATACATATACGGAGAAACTTATGATTAAACTCATTAACAGCGGCGTAATTTATTCGGACGGAAAACTCGTTAAAGTAAAATCCGCGCCTAACGGTGGCAAAGAAAAAACCATTTCTTACAAAATTCTTTCCGCGCACAATACGTCGAAAGATAACGAAAAACTTAAAATCAAATTCGACGAAATCACTTCTCACGATATTACTTACGTCGGCATTATTCAGACGGCAAAGGCTTCTGGACTTACGGAATTTCCGTTGCCGTACACGCTTACTAACTGCCACAACTCTCTGTGTGCGGTGGGCGGAACTATTAACGAAGACGACCACGTTTTCGGGCTTTCCGCGGCTAAAAAGTACGGCGGAACGTACGTGCCGCCCCACCTTGCGGTTATTCACCAGTTTATGCGTGAAGAGCGTGCGACTTGCGGCGCTATGATTTTGGGTTCGGATTCCCACACCCGCTACGGCGCGCTAGGTACTATGGCTGTGGGTGAGGGCGGCCCCGAACTTGTTAAACAGTTGCTAAACAGAACTTACGATATAGATTATCCCGAAATCGTGGCGGTACGCTTAAAAGGAAAACTCCGCCGCGGCGTCGGTCCGCACGACGTAGCCTTAGCGCTCGTTGCGGCGACCTTTAAAAAGGGCTTTGTAAAAAATAAGGTTCTGGAATTTATCGGCGGCGGCATAGACGGGCTTTCGATGGATTACAGGCTTGGCATAGACGTTATGACTACCGAAACGACCTGCCTTTCTTCGGTATGGCAGACGGACGAAAAAACGCGCGCGTATTTAGCGGAACACGGTAGAGAGAAAGGGTACAAGCGCCTTTCCCCCGAAGACGGCGCGTATTACGACAGGGCGATAGAGATAAACTTATCTAAAGTAGAACCTATGATAGCACTGCCTTTCCACCCGTCCAACGCATACACTATCCGCGACTTTTTATCCCGCCCCTTTGAACTTTTACGCGAGTGCGAAATAGCGGGGCAGAAACTTTTACCCGAAGGAAAGGGCGAATTCCGTTTAATCGATAAGATAAAAGACGGAAAAGTGTACGTAGAACAGGGCGTTATAGCGGGCTGTGCGGGCGGCACTTACGAGAATATTGCCGAAGCGCAGAACATTTTAGGCGGCGCGGCTATAAACAACGCAGATTTTACGTTAAACGTGTACCCGTCCAGCCAACCCGTATATAAAGGACTTATAGACGGCGGGTACATAGCGGGGCTTATGGAAAGCGGTGCGGTTGTAAAAACGGCGTTCTGCGGACCTTGTTTCGGCGCGGGCGACGTTCCGCAAAACAACGGGCTTTCTATAAGGCACACCACCAGAAACTTTGAAAGCAGAGAAGGCAGTAAACCCGCTAACGGGCAACTTTCGGCTGTCGCTTTAATGGACGCGAGAAGTATCGCCGCAACGGCGTTAAATGGCGGTGCGATAACTTCGGCACTCGATGTAAATTATAAGGCTAAAATCAAAAAATACAAATTCGACGATAAAATTTATAAGGCGCGGGTTTTCGGCGCTGTCGGCAAAGCCGACAAATCGGCAAATCTCGTTTACGGTCCGAATATCGCCGACTGGCCCAAGATGGAAGAGTTAAAGGACGACCTTTTATTAAAAGTTGTTTCGGTACTTACCGACCCCGTTACGACGACCGACGAACTGATACCGTCGGGCGAAACTTCTTCGTATCGTTCTAATCCCCTAAAACTTGCGGAATTCGCGCTGTCGAGAAAAGACCCCGAGTACGTTTCTCGCGCCAAAGCGGTAAAAACCGAAGGCTTCCCGAAAGACGTACCTTTCGATAGCGGAAAAACCACTTACGGCAGCGTAGTGTGCGCGGTAAAGCCGGGAGACGGTTCGGCGCGCGAACAGGCGGCTTCCTGCCAAAGGGTTTTGGGCGGAGTTGCGAATATTGCCGAAGAGTACGCGACCAAGCGCTATAGAAGCAATTTAATCAATTGGGGTATGATACCTTTTATAGTCGATAAAAACGACTTTAAAGTCGGGGAATACGTATATATCAAAGGTATAAAACAGGCTATTATTTCGGGTGCGGAAAAGATTAACGCGGAAGTTTTAGGCGAAAACAAGCGAAAAATAACGCTTAAAATCGGCAATCTTACCCCCACGGAAAAGGAAATAATAATAAAGGGTTGTCTTATCAACTATTATAAAAGCGAAAAGTAAAAGGTTAAGGTTTTTTAATTTACGCTAAAGTTTCTCCCGCCCGCG
>CAMOVY010000023.1 GCA_946627905.1 uncultured Clostridia bacterium | reverse complement strand
CCTTTACAACGCAGTCCGATAACGGTACGCCGATTTTTGCCGAAACTTTTAACGCAAGGATTTCCGATTGATTATATTTGCGCTTTTTTAGCCGCTTCTCACCCATAGGAACGTAGCATACGACTTCGGATTTAAAATAATTTGCAAAATATAAAAATGAAAGTTTTTCTGCAAAATAATCGAGAATATATCTGCAATTATTGTATTTCGCTTTTTTTATAAGCCCGCTTATCGGCTTTTCGTACCTAAATACCGCCCGCGCCTTATCTACCGAAGTCAACACGCCTTTACAAGTCAAGCAATATTCCGAAGGCGATTTTATGGTTCTGCCGCAATGTTCGCATAACGTTTTACCGTTGTACGGCAAAGTCTTTTCACAGTCTTCGCAAAAAAAATTGCCGTCAAAAATCTCTTTCCCGCAAGCGTTGCAACGCCACTCCGCACGGTAAAACCCTAAAGTCAGAATTTTCAGGATAAAATCTTTAACTTTCATAAAGCGATTAAAGATATTTCTTTAAGTCCTGCGCCTTGTCCGTCTTTTCCCACGAAAATGCGTTTCTGCCGAAATGCCCGTAAGCCGCCGTACGGTAATACACGGGTTTTAATAAATCCAACTTTTCTATAATCGCCGCGGGGCGCAAATCGAATTTGCGCAATACTATTTCCGCTAACTTCTCGTCCGAAAGTCTGCCCGTGCCGAAAGTATTTACCATAACCGATACGGGGCGCGCCATGCCTATCGCGTAGGCTATCTGTATGAGGCACTCGTCCGCAAGATTTGCGCTGACTATGTTTTTAGCGACGTATCTCGCCATATAAGTCGCCGACCTGTCGACTTTAGTCGGGTCTTTGCCCGAAAAAGCGCCGCCACCGTGCGGCGCTTTACCGCCGTAAGTGTCGACTATTATTTTCCTGCCCGTAAGTCCCGAGTCCCCTTCAGGGCCGCCCGTCTCGAACCTGCCCGTAGGGTTTATATAAAATTTAGTGTCCGCGTCAACGTAGTTTTTAGGCAAAACCTTATCTATTACGCACCGCTTTAAATCTTTTCTTAACTGTTCGGTGGTTATTTCGGAATTGTGTTGCGAAGAAAGCACGACCGCTTCTATCCTTTTTGGCGCGCCGTTATCGTATTCGACGGTTATCTGCCCCTTACCGTCCGGTCGTAAATACGGCAACTCGCCCGACGTTCTGACTTCTTCTAATTTTTCGCACATTTTATGCGCAAGCGTTATGGGTAGCGGCATAAGTTCTTCGGTTTCTCTCACCGCGTACCCGAACATAAGCCCTTGGTCGCCCGCCCCGATTTTGTCGAACCTGTCCGCACTATCCGACTTAAATTCCAAAGAATTATCCACACCTAAAGCGATATCGGGGCTTTGGCGGTTGATTTTAACGATAATTTCCACGTTATCGGACGAAAACGCCGAACCCTTGTAATCGTAGCCCGTTTCTTTTATAACGCGCTTTGCAACTTCCTTTACGTCAACTATCGCGCGGGAAGTTATTTCGCCCATAATAAGCAGAAAATTTTTAGTCGCCGAACACTCGCACGCAACGCGCGCTGTCGGGTCTTTTTCTAAATACTCGTCTAAAATCGCGTCTGATATCCTGTCGCACAGTTTATCGGGATGCCCGCTTGACACGCTTTCACTTGTAAAAAACTTTTTCATCGTAAGTAAACACCTTAAAATTGCGGTTATACCTTGGTATTATATCACTTTTTCAGTCTTACTGTCAATACAGTTATTATACTTATTAGTTTAATTACAAAGAAAAACCGTGTTTTTTGCCGATTATTAAGAAGAACGGGTTTTAAGTTTTTTCAGCGACTTTACGGGACGTAAAACGATTGACAAATTTTACCGTATTTTTGTATAATGGTTAATACTGAAAGCAGTAATTTATAAAGGTAATTTATATGAAAAACAAGATAAAAAACGACGAGTCTCAAAGGTTTATCCCTGTTATCAAAAAACTCGGTAAATCGGTGAGAGAATACAAAAAGCCGTCTCTTCTCGCCCCCGCTTTCGTTATGCTTGAAACCGTTATAGAGTGTCTTATCCCTTGGATAATGACGCTACTTTTAGGCGTTCTCGAAATCGCTTCGGGCAACGCCAACAATCCCGACGCGTTTTTGGTAAAACTTCTGGACTTTTTGACGGGCGGCGCGGAAAACCCGAGTTATCTTCTGTTGATTTTAGAATTCGGCGCGGCGTTTATGGTGCTTGCGACTATTTCCTTGTTATGCGGTATTAAAGCGGGCAAGTACACGGCGAAAGCGTCCAGCGGGTTTGCCAAAAACCTGCGTAAGGATATGTACTATAAAATTCAGGATTTTTCGTTTTCGAATATAGACAAATTTTCCACTTCGTCGCTGGTAACAAGACTTACCACCGACATTACCAACGTGGAAATGTCTTATATGATGATTATAAGAACGGCGGTGCGCGCTCCGTTTATGCTTATATTCGCCATGATTATGTCCTTTACCATAAACGCGAAAATGGCGCTCATTTTCGTATGCATAGCGCCTTTGCTTGCGCTGGGGCTTACGCTTATTATGATAAAGGCTATACCCTTCTTCCACAGAATTTTCAAAAAGTACGACGCGCTTAATCAGTCGGTAGAAGAAAACGTCCGCGGTATAAGGGTTGTCAAATCGTATGTTAGAGAAGATTTTGAAAAAGACAAGTTCCGCAAAGCGTCCGACGATGTGAGACAGAATTTTACTAAAGCGGAAAAACTTATCGCGCTTAACACCCCGCTTATGAATTTTTGCGTGTACTCGGGGATAATTCTTATTTTCGTTATAGGCTCGTTTATTATAATAGAATCGGAAAACACGCTGCTTCAATGGACGGAATTGCAGAGTTTTATGACCTATTCCTTCCAAATTTTAATGAGCCTTATGATGCTTTCTATGATAATGGTAATGATTATTATGAGTATTGCAAGCGCAAAGCGTATTTCGGAAGTTTTGAACGAACAAAGTTCAATCGTCTCTCCCGAAAACGCCATTACCGAAGTCAAAGACGGCAGTATTTCTTTCGAAAACGTTGCCTTTAAATACAATAAAGCCGCGGACAGATACGCGGTCGAAAATATTTCCTTTGAAATAAAAAGCGGCGAGACCGTGGGTATTATAGGCGCGACGGGTTCGGGCAAAACCACCATGGTAAGCCTTATCCCCCGCCTTTACGACGTGTCAAGCGGTAGCGTTAAAGTCGCGGGCGAAGACGTGAGAAAATACGACCTTGACGCGCTACGCAATTCCGTCGCTATGGTTCTGCAGAAAAACGTGCTGTTTTCGGGCACGATAAAGGAAAACCTTAAGTGGGGCAATAAAGACGCCACCGACGAAGAAATATTCGAAGCGGCGCGCCTTTCCCAAGCGCACGAATTTATTCTCGCCCGCCCCGACGGCTACGAAACCGTAATAGAACAGGGCGGTGCGAACGTTTCCGGCGGACAGAAACAGCGGCTTTGCATTGCGCGGGCGCTGCTTAAAAAACCGAAAATTTTAATACTCGACGACTCGACTTCCGCGGTCGACACCCACACCGACGCACTTATAAGGCAAGGTCTTAAAAAATACATACCCGAAACGACGAAAATAATAATCGCCCAGCGCATAGCATCCGTGCAGGACGCGGATAAAATAATTATCCTTGAAAACGGGACGGTTTCCGCTTTGGGAACACACGACGAACTTTTGAAAAACAATAAAATTTATCAGGAACTTTACTATTCGCAAAATAAAATTCAATCAGAAGAAGGAGGAAACGACTAATGCCGCGCGTAATGCCTCCTAAAAACGCCAAAAAAGGCGTTCCGCAAAAAGCCAAAAAAGGTACGCTTAAAAGATTGCTCGGTATGCTGTTTTCGCAGAATAAACCGCTGCTTTTTACCATTGTCGTATGTATAGTAATCACTTCGATAACCGGCGTCGTATCTTCGCTTTTTCTTAAAAACCTTTTAAATATTATCAACGAAGGACTTACCTACGCCAAACCCGTCGCGGACGGCGGCGCGGGACTTACGGGCAGCGAAGCGCTCGATAAAGTTTTGCCGTCGCTTATTACTATTTTCGTGGTTATGGGGTCCGTATATCTTGTAAACGTTATATGTTCTTTCCTGTACACACGGCTGGGCGCGATTTTAACCCAAAAGTTTTTGCATCAGACGCGCACAAGAATATTCGACAAAATGCAATCTTTGCCTATCGGATATTTTGATTCGCATAAAACGGGCGACATCATGAGCGTGTATACCAACGATACGGACGCTTTGCGCCAACTTGTTTCGCAAAGCATACCGCAACTTTTATCTGCGTCTATAAGCCTTATTACTTTGCTCGTTCTTATGTTGTCATATAGTATATGGCTGTCGCTGGTTATTTTTCTCGGCGTGTTCGTTATGTTCAGGATAACGAAAACCGTAGGCGGAAAAAGCGCCAAATACTTTATAAAACAACAGCAGGCTTTAGGCAGAGAAGAAGGCTTTATCGAAGAAATGATGCAGGGCGGCAAAGTAATTAAAGTTTTCTGCCATGAAGAACAGTCCAAAGCCGATTTCGACAAAAAGAACGAAGAATTATGCGAAATGGCAACCAAGGCAAACACGTTCGCCAACATTTTAATGCCGATAATGGGCAATCTCGGGAATATCCTGTATATTTTCGTCGCGTTCGTCGGCGGATTTTTGGCGGTAATGAACGTGCCTAACCTTTCGGTCAGCGGTCTTACCTACGGCACGGTCGAATTTATAATAGTCATTATGGCTTTCTTGCCCGTAAGCCGTCAGTTCACAATGAATATTTCGCAATCTTCACAGCAAATAAACTCGATAGTTATGGGGCTTGCGGGTGCGTCCAGAATATTCGATATTTTAGACCAAACGCCCGAAACCGACGACGGCTACGTTTCGCTGGTTAATTGCAAAATAGACGAAAACGGCAATATTACGGAAACCGAAGAGCGCACGGGTTTATGGGCGTGGAAACACCCGCATAAAGCCGACGGCACTATTACCTATACCCAACTTAAAGGCGATATTCAGATGTTTGACGTAGACTTCGGCTACGTGCCCGAAAAAATCGTTCTGCACGACGTAAGCCTTTACGCGCACCCCGGTCAGCATATCGCTTTCGTCGGTGCGACGGGCGCGGGAAAAACCACGATAACCAACCTTTTAAACAGGTTTTACGATATAGCCGACGGAAAAATCCGCTACGACGGCATAAATATCAATAAAATCAAAAAAGCCGATTTAAGGCGTTCGCTCGGCATCGTTTTACAGGACACAAACCTGTTTACGGGTACGGTTATGGAGAATATCCGCTACGGCAGACTTGACGCTACCGACGAAGAGTGCATAGCCGCCGCGCGTCTTGCCTACGCCGACGATTTTATTTCGCGACTGCCGAAAGGGTACGACACTATGCTGACGGCGGACGGCGCTAACCTTTCGCAAGGGCAACGCCAACTTCTATCCATAGCGCGCGCCGCGGTAAAAGACGCGCCCGTTATGATTTTGGACGAAGCGACATCTTCTATCGACACGCGTACGGAAGCGCTTGTACAGAAAGGCACGGATAGACTGATGGACGGGAGAACGGTGTTCGTTATCGCGCACAGGCTTTCTACCGTACAGAATTCAGACGTTATTATGGTACTTGAACTCGGCAGAATTATAGAGCGCGGCAATCACGACGATTTGATATCCCTGCGCGGCAAATATTATCAACTTTATACGGGTGCTTTCGAACTTGAATAACGGTTGCTTGCTTTGCCCTATCTCCTGCGGTGCGGACAGAACCGCAAACGCGGGTGCGTGCCGCGCGGGCGATAACATCAAAATAGCGAAGTTTTATCTTCATAAATTCGAAGAACCTTGCATTTCAGGCAAAAGCGGTTCGGGCACGGTGTTTTTCTGCGGCTGTTCGCTTGCGTGTAAATTCTGCCAAAACTACGAAGTGTCGCGCAATTTGCGCGGTAAAGAAATTTCCGTATCGGAACTTGCGGATATTTTTTACCGTCTTGAAAAAGACGGGGCGGAAAATATAAATCTCGTTTCCCCCACGCAGTTTTCTGATAAAATAATCCGCGCGCTTGAAATTTATAAGCCCAAAATACCCGTGGTATACAATACTCACGGGTATGAAAAAATTGAGATATTACAGGAAATCGACGAATATATAGACGTATATCTTCCCGATTTGAAATTCTTTTCCACCACTCTTTCAAAACGCTACACGGGCAAAGAAAATTACTTTGAATACGCAAGTAAGGCAATAATGTTTATGGCGCAAAAGCCGCTTATATTCGGCGAAAACGGTATGATGAAAAGCGGCACTATAGTAAGGCACTTGGTTCTGCCCGCCTGCACGCAGGACAGTAAACGGATAATCGACTTTTTTGCGGAGAACGTGGGCGATAAAGCCTATATTAATTTAATGAGTCAATATACGCCTATGGGCGATATAAAAGACTTTAAGGAACTGAACAGAAAAATTACAAAGCGCGAATACGACAGCGTTATAGATTACGCCATTTCAAAGGGAATTGAAAAAATGTTCTACCAAAAGCGCGTTTCCGCAAGCGAAGAATACGTGCCTAAATGGGATTATTGAGAAAACGCCGCCCGCAAAAATTTTGCAGGCGGCGCGTTTTTATATAATAATTTTAATCAAATAACTCCGTAGAAAAACATACCGAGCAGCGCGGATATTAAAATAAGTAAAATGGGCGAAAACGTTTTCTTTCGCAAGAGTTTATAAGAAATATAAATCGCCGCGATAATACCGAAAATAACCGCCGCTTTCCAGTCAAACGATACAGGATTGCCTATTTTTGTATACCCTATCGCCACCGTTAAAAACAAAATCGCGCCCGTCGATATTATAAGCCCCACAACCACGGGGCGAACGCCCGACAAAAAGCCCTTTACACCTGCAAATTTCAATAATCCCCTGACTACGGAAGCGATTATCAAAATTATAATAAATGCGGGCAACACTACGCCGAAAGTGGCAAGCATAGCGCCCAAAATGCCGCCTTTTGCCGCGCCTATAAACGTAGCCATATTTATGGCGATAGGTCCGGGGGTAGATTCCGACACGGCTATAAAATTCATAAGTTCCGCTTCGGTAAGCCAGCCGTGAGAAATTACTTCGTCGGTCAGCATAGGTATCATACCGTACCCGCCGCCAAACGACACCGCGCCGATTTTAAGGAAAGTCAAAAACAAATCGAGAAGTAAAGTCATTATTCTTTACCCCCGTTTTTTTCTTTATTTCTTAACTTAAAATAGCCTATAAGGTATACGGAAAGCCCTATCGCGCCGCCTATAAGTATCAAAAATATAGTGGAAAAATTCGGCGCAAATAATTCTAAAAGTATCATAGCGGCAACGGTTAAAGATACCATTATAACGTTAAACGCGGTGCGTTTTAAATGCTTAAGCATTTTTATGCCTGCGGATAAAATCAAAAACGCAACGCACGCCTGTATGCCGCGAAATGCGTACCCTACGTACTCTAACGCCAAAAACTGTTCGAAAAAGAAAGAGATTGCAAAAATTATTATAAAAGACGGTAAAACCACGCCTAAAGTTGCAAGTAGCGCCCCGAAAAACTTACCGTATTTATACCCGATAAACGTTGCAGAATTTACGGCAAGCGGCCCGGGAGATGATTCCGCAATTCCTATTATATCCAAAAATTCTTCGTGGTTTATCCAGCCCTTTTTCTCAACGAATTCACGTTCCATTACGGCGACCATAGCGTACCCGCCGCCGAACGTAAACAAACCTATTTTGAAAAAAACCAAAAATAACCGCAAAATCCTTTTTAAATTTTCCAAAACTCCCCCTTTATAAAAAATGCAACTTTTACGTTGCATTTTCGAACTATAAACTTTATAAACTCGGTTTTAAAATGGTTATCGACGGCTCGGTATTGAACGCCGTCCACGGCGCAACGTCTTTGGGCGGCTGAACCCTGAATACAAGCCGCTTTTGGCTTACGGGGTGCGTAAAAGCGAGATAATAAGCCCAAAGCGCCAAGTACCCCTTCTTTGCCTTTTCGCCGCCGTAGCGCATATCCCCGTATACGGGGCAACCTATTGCGTTCATCTGCACGCGTATCTGATGACTTCTGCCCGTGTGAAGCCTTACGTCCGCAAGACAAAAATCGCCTTTCGTTTCTAAAACCCTGTAATCGAGTTCGGCAAACTTTGCGCCTTCCGTCAGCGGCGGACAAACGTAAACCATATTGTTTATTGCGTTCTTTTTAAGGTAGTGGGTTAAAATAGCCCGCTCTTCTTTCGGAACGCCGCATAAAACCGCGTAATACCGTTTTTCAAAGTCGCCCGCTTTCATCTGTTCAGAAAGCCTTGCCGCCGCTTTAGACGATTTTGCGAATACCATAACGCCGCCCGTCGGTCTGTCAAGCCTGTGCACCAGACCAAGGTATACGTTGCCTTTTTTATCGTATTTTTCCCTGATATAGTCTTTGATAATGGTCAGCATATCCCTGTCCTTGCTTTCGTCTTCGCAAGAAGGGATATTCTGCGGTTTTAAAACCACTATTATATGATTGTCTTCGTAAAGGATATTGAGTTCGTCCATTTTTTCACCTTATCGGTTTATCCAGATTCCGCTGTTGCCGCACGGAAGTATTATGCCTTTTTCTTCGGTTTTTAGCCCCACTTCGTACGCGTCCGTTTCACCGCCGCGTTTATTCTCGACTGCGGAAACGAGTACGTTTTTTATCACCTGCGGCTGAAGTCCCGTCGTATAACTGTTGATAAGAAAGAACAGCGGATTATCGGAAAGCACCTTTTCGCAAAGTTCCACAAGCGGAAAAAGTTCCGCTTCGAGTTTCCACGTTTCGCCGTTAGGACCTCTGCCGTATGACGGCGGGTCCATTAAAATCGCGTCGTATTTTCTGCCACGGCGAATTTCGCGCTCCACGAACTTTTTACAGTCGTCGATAATGTACCTGACGTCGCCGCCCGAAACGCCGGATAGCGCCGCGTTTTCTTTAGCGCGTTCTACCATTGCCTTGGCGGAATCAACGTGGCACACGCTTGCGCCCGACTTTAACAGCGCGCAAGTAGCGCCGCCCGTGTAGGCGAAAAGGTTTAAAACGCTTATTTTTCTGCCGCTGTTTTCCACAAGGGCGCGCATATAGTCCCAGTTTACCGCCTGTTCGGGGAAAAGCCCCGTATGCTTAAATCCCATGGGCTTTACTTTGAATTTAAGGTCTTTATAACCTATAACCCATTCTTCGGGCATTCTGGATTTAACTACCCAACGCCCGCCGCCCGTTTCACTGCGGATATATTTTGCGGAAAGATTTTTATACCCGTCAAGGTCGACGCCGCTTTTCCATATAACTTGCGGGTCGGGGCGAAGTAAAATCACTCTTCCCCACCTTTCGAGTTTATATCCGTCGCCCGTTGCGATAACAGAATAATCTTTCCACTCGGCGGCTTTCATTATTTTACCGCCTTAACTACGGAAACGGTGCATTTTATACCGTTTACGTCAAGTTCTTTGGTATACCCCGCGCCAGCACCAGCGATAACCGCGTCCGCTAAAACCACCGATTTTAACGCGTCGGAGTTAAGCGCTTCCAAAACGTTCGCGTCGTCCGAAATATAATAAACCTTTATTCTGTCTACGACGTCGAAGCCCGCTTCTTTACGCATAGT
Organism: uncultured Clostridia bacterium; assembly: GCA_946627905.1. GTDB lineage: Bacteria > Bacillota > Clostridia > Christensenellales > Borkfalkiaceae > UBA1259. Next base: position 1,131 of record CAMOVY010000023.1, on the reverse strand, counting down.
CTGGATTTTGGATATAAGTTCCCTGACTATCCCTTCCTTAAACAGTTCTTCGGAAACGGCGGTATCCAAAACCACGGTAAGCCCGTTGTCGCTTGCGGAAACGAAACCTTCCGCGCTTTCACTTTCTATCAGTAAATCGTCGATTGTAAACTCGAACGCGTCGCCTTCGAATTCGGTTTTATAAGTAGCGCCGCTTTTTACCGTAGCCACAACCGCGTTCGCATCGCAAGTCTCGAAAAATTTGCGTATTTTAGCGAGTTTTGCGCCGTATTTAGGTCCTAACGTTTTAAGTTGCGGTTTTATTTTATAAGAAACAAATCTCGTCGCGTCTTTTAAGTGTTCTATTTCTTTTACGTTCAATTCGTCCTTGGCTATTTCTAAAAGTTCGGGCGATAAATCGGTAGCGCGTTCCGAACAAACGAACACTTTAGCAAGCGGTTGACGGTTTTTGATATTCGACGAGTTTCTGCACGACCTGCCGAGTACAACTATATCCAAAACGTTCTGCATACCCTCTTCCAGCGCTTTATCGACGTACTTTTCGTCGCACACGGGATAAGAACAGAGATGCACGGACATAGGCGCGTCTTTATAGAACTGCGGTACTAAATTTTGATACACCGATTCCGCCATAAATGGTGTAAACGGTGCGGCAAGGCGGCAAACGGTGGTTAAAACCGTGTAAAGCGTGGTGTACGCCGCCGCTTTATCGTCGGTCATATCCGCGCCCCAGAAACGCTCTCTGCCGCGGCGCACGTACCAGTTGGATAAGTCGTCGGTAAACGCCGTAAGCATTCTCGCCGCGCCGAAAATATCGTACGCGTTAAGACTTTCGTCCACTTTTTTAACGAGAGTGTTCATTTTGGATAAAACCCACTTGTCCATTAAGGAAAGTTTGCACTTTTTAATATCGAATTTACTCGGGTCGTACCCGTCTATTTCGGCATAAAGCACGAAAAACGCGTAAGTGTTCCAGAACGTACCCATAAATTTGCGTTGCGCTTCGGAAACCGCTTCTTCGTAAAATCTCGACGGCAGCCACGGCGCAGAGCCGGTATAGAAATACCACCTTACCGCGTCCGCACCCTGTTTATCGAGTACCGTCCACGGGTCGACTACGTTGCCCTTATG
>CAMOVY010000022.1 GCA_946627905.1 uncultured Clostridia bacterium | reverse complement strand
GGCGGCGGGGACTTTACCGAGTGCATAGGCATACTTGCCGCCGTCGTACTGTCCGTTTTAATAACGCTTATTATGGAAGGCAGTTCGGAAAAGGCGTTCGAAGCGCTTAAAGGCATATCGGACGGGATTGCCGTAAAGGTAAAGAGAAACGGAAAGGTGCAGTTCGTGCCGCAAAAAGAACTCGTCGTCGGCGATATCGTGCTAATAGAGAGCGGCGATAAAATAACTGCGGACGGGCGGCTTATCGAAAGCGAATATTTAAAAGTCGACGAATCGGCGCTGACCGGCGAAAGCCGCGCGGCGGAAAAGGACGCCGTAAAAGTGTTAAGTGGCGGCGCGCATTTAGCCGAACGCGTTAACTGCGTGTATTCGGGCACTTTCGTGGCAGGCGGGCGGGGCGCGATGGTGGTGGCAAATATCGGCGCTGATACCGAAATGGGTAAAATTGCGGGCGAACTTTCCACCGAAATACCCGAAGATTCGCCGCTATACCGTAAACTTTCAAAACTCGGAAAGACCATAACGGCGGTGGGCGCGGCGTGCGCTTTGGCGGTTTTTTTAATGTCTTTTATGCGGCTGATTTTTGCGGGCGCGCTTTCTTTCGACACCGTTTCCGACTTGTTTATATCGTGCATAGTGCTTATAATCGCGGCTGTTCCCGAAGGCTTGCCGACAATCGTCGCCGTTTCTCTCGCGCTGAATATGATACGGCTTGCAAGGGAAAAGGCGCTTATAAAAAAGATGATAGCAACCGAAACGACGGGCGCTGTAAGCGTTATATGTTCGGATAAAACGGGTACGCTGACTATGAATAAAATGGCGGTTGTTGCCGTCTGCGGCAGCGATTTTTGCGTTAAGCCCGAAAAAGAGTTTAAAAGGGTTTTAACCGAAAACTTTATACTTAATTCCACGGCGGAAGAAGTGAAGGGTAAAAACGAACGCTTCCGCGGCAGCGGCACAGAGTGCGCGTTGCTTGACGCGGCGTATAGGCGCGGCGAAACGGTAAAGTTAAGAGAACGGCTTAAAATCATAAAAAGAGCGCCTTTTTCTTCCGAGAAAAAGTATATGATAACGGCGGTAAAAACTGCGGGCGGCGCACGGGTTTACATAAAAGGCGCGCCCGAAAAGGTGCTTGCCGTCTGCGCCATAACCGCCGCGCAGAAAGTCGGGTTATTATCCGCAATATCACAGCATCAGAAAAAGGCACGCAGGGCGCTGTGCTTTGCGCATTTCGACTGCGACGAAAAACTTGCGGAAACGGTTGCCACAGCGGAGTTTTCTTTTCTTACCGAAAATAAATATTTTACTTACGACGGGTTCTGCGCGCTGGCAGACCCCGTGCGCCCCGACGTTTCAGACGCGGTAGCAGACTGTAAAAGCGCGGGGATAGCCGTCAAAATGCTTACGGGCGACAATCTGGAAACGGCGCTTGCCGTCGCGCGGGAACTTAAAATCGCGGACGACGATTGCCAAGCGGTATTAGGTTCTGACGTGGAAAAAATGGATGAGGAAAGTTTAATAAAAGCGCTCGACAGGATAACCGTGGTGGCGCGCAGTACGCCGCTCGTAAAACTTAAGATAGTAAAAGCGCTTAAAAAGCGCGGCGAAGTGGTGGCGTTAACGGGCGACGGCATAAACGACGCACCCGCTATCCGCCACGCGGACGTGGGCATAGCGATGGGTAAAAGCGGCAGCGAAATTACCAAAGAAGCCGCCGACGTGGTGCTTTTGGACGACGGGTTTTCTAGCGTGGTTAAGGCGGTCGCTTTCGGCAGAAACGTGTATAAGAATTTGCAACGGTTTATCCTTTTTCAACTGTCGGTGAATATCGCGGCGCTGGCGTTTATAACCGCTTCGGCGGCGTTCGGACTGCCTTCGCCGTTCAACACTTTACAACTATTATGGATAAACGTGATAATGGACGGTCCGCCCGCTTTAACCTTGGGGTTAGAACCGCCGAATAAAAACCTTATGAAATTAAAGCCCGTAAAAAGGGAAAGCCCCATCGTCGATAAAAAAACTTTTATACGGCTGTTCGCAAGCGGCATGTATATGGGCGCGGTTATGCTGTTTCAATACCTTTACAATTTTTTAGGCGCGCTTCCCGCCGAGAAGGGCGCGGCGACGTTTACGCTGTTTATAAGTTTTCAACTGTTTAACGCGTTTAATTGCAGGGAACTCGGCGAAAACAGCATATTCAAAAATTTCGGTAAAAACAAGATAATGGTGGCAACTTTTACGGGCGTGTTTATAGCGCACGCCTTTATCGTGCAGGTAGCGTATAAGCCGTTCGGAGTTTATCCTATGAGCGCCGCGTTATGGCTTAAATGTCTTTTGGCGGCGTCAACGATAGTCGCCTTTTCGGAACTCGGCAAACTTGCCTACAGAATATATAAAGGCACAATTCGCGAAAAAACTTTAAGCGTAAAAGTAAATAAAAATCAATGCAAGGCGTAAACTATTAAAAGTATGACTAAAATTTGTATAAGCGACGAATCTTCCGGCGTTAAGGGGTTGCAGTATATAAGAAATTCCGTATCCGAACTCGCGGTAAAAACGGGCGCTTGCGTTAAAACTGTTTCGCAAGGTAAGCGAAGCGCGCTTATCTACGATTGCCCCGACTATTACGCGGATATCTTTCACGCGGAAGCGGCGGACAAAATAGCCGAAGTAATAGCGGTTGGCTATAAGTACGAATATTTTAAAAAAGAGATAGTGGCGGCGGGGCTTAATAAGTCCGAACGCGAAATACTGCTGGCAAGTTTAATCGCCGCAGACCTTGCGGAAGACAAAAAATACGTGTTCGACAGGGTAAAGGGCGTAAAGGAATCGGCAATCGACGGGATTTACAATTTCAGACTTAAAGCGCTTAAAAAGAAGTGGAAAGACGTAGCCGACTATATCCCGCAGTGTTTTTTGGGTTCGCAACTAAAGGATTTCGTGGTGTACCTTATAGAAAACAGGAAAAAGCGCGCGTACGTGGACGATAAAAAGGTGTACGACAATTATTACCGCAGGTTAACGCGTTGCACGCTGTTAGGCGGTGAAGAAATGCCCGTTATCCGCGAAGTGCTTTTGTCTGGCTGCGGCGAAGTGGAAATCCGCGGCGCGCTGCCCGAAGAAGACGAAAGGTATTTAAAAGAATTTTACGGCGACAGAGTGTATTTCGCGCAAAAAAACGCGTCTTTTTAAAAAGCCTTAAAAAAAGTTGACAAACGGGTAAAAAGGGTATATCATATATTCACAATTAAAAAGCCCGTAGGGGCGGACAAGTAGCGTTTTATCGTTTTTAAGAGAGCGGGCGGCGGCTGAAAGCCCGTAAACGGTGAGATGAGCGAAACCACCGCGTACGTTCAGGGCAAGCGTGCCGAGGCTTTAGTTCGGAAAGAGTGGCAATAGTCGTTAAAGTGATTATTGCAATTAAGGTGGAAACGCGGAAATTATTTCGTCCTTACGGCTTTAACGCCGTAAGGATTTTTTATATTAAGGAGAATAAAGTTATGAAAATTTCATTACCTGACGGAAGCGTTATTGAACTCGCTGCAAATTCTACCGTGGCGGACGTGGCGAAGTCCATTTCGGAAGGGCTTTTAAGGAACGCCGTGTGCGGCAAAGTAAACGGCACGCTCGTTGACCTTTCGCACGTTTTGACCGAAGATTGCGAAGTAAAAATCATCACCCTTAAGGATAAAGAAGGGCTTGATGTGTACCGTCATACGACGTCGCACGTTCTGGCGCAGGCGGTAAAAAACATATTCCCGACCAGCAAACTCGCGATAGGACCGACGGTAGAGAACGGGTTTTATTACGATATAGAGTTTAAAACGCCCATCACGCGCGACGATTTAACTAAAATCGAAAACGAGATGAAAGACATAATCAAAAGCGATTTGCCTGTGGAACGTATGGTTTACAGCCGGCAGGACGCGCTTAAGATTTTCAAAGATTTTTTCGAGCCGTACAAGGTAGAACTTATCAACGACTTACCCAAGGATAGCGTTATTTCCTTCTATAAGCAGGGCGACTTTATGGATTTGTGTAGGGGCCCGCACCTTCCGTCGACGGGCAGAATAAAGGCGTTTAAATTAACGTCCATTACGGGCGCGTACTGGCGCGGCAACGAAAAGAATAAAATGCTTACGCGTATATACGGCACGGCGTTCGAGAAAAAATCAGAACTCGAAGACTACCTCGCGGCATTAGAAGAAGCCAAAAAGCGCGACCACAACAAACTCGGAAGAGATTTGGGGATTTTTATGACCGAAGAAGTTATCGGTCAAGGTCTTCCGATACTTATGCCGAAAGGTGCTAAAATTTTGCAAATCCTTTCGCGCTTTGTGGAAGACGAAGAAGAAAAGCGCGGGTTTATGATAACCAAAACCCCGAATATGGCAAAAAACGACCTTTACCGCATTTCGGGGCATTGGGACCATTACCGCGATAAAATGTTTATAATCGGGGACGAAAATTCGCCCGAAGCGATGGCGCTTCGTCCTATGACCTGCCCGTTCCAGTACCAGATTTATAAAAACGGACTTAAAAGTTATCGCGAACTCCCGTGCAGGTACAGCGAGACGGCTACGGAGTTCAGAAACGAAGCGAGCGGGGAAATGCACGGTTTAATAAGGGTAAGGCAGTTTACCCTTTCCGACGGGCATATTATCTGTACGCCCGAACAGGTCGAAGGGGAATTTAAACGCTGCCTTGACTTATCCTATTATTTCCTTGAGTGCTTGGGGATGAGAGAAGACGTAAGTTTCCGTTTCAGCAAACGCGGCAACAACAAGGCGAAGTATATAGACAACGACAAGGCGTGGATTGAGACCGAAGCGCTTATGAAAAAGATTTTGGACGATATCGGCTTAAATTACGTAGAAGCGGACGACGAAGCGGCTTTCTACGGACCTAAACTCGACGTGCAGATAAAGAACGTTTACGGTAAAGAAGATACGCTTATTACCATCCAACTTGACTTTGCGGCGGCGCACTCTTTCGAGATGACTTACGTAGACGAAAACGGCGAAAAGCAGTATCCGTTCGTAATACACCGCTCTTCTATCGGGTGCTACGAAAGAACGCTTGCCCTTTTAATAGAAAAATACGCGGGCGCGTTCCCGCTGTGGATTTGCCCCGAACAGGTTCGCGTTATGAGTTTAACGGACAGAACGATTGATTACGCGGAAGAAATTGCGGACAGTTTGAAAAAGGCGGGCGTAAGGGCGCAGACGGACGTGCGTAGCGAAAAGATAGGGTATAAAATCCGCGAAGCGCAGATGGAAAAGATACCGTATATGATAATCGTCGGCGACAAGGAAAAGGAAGAAAAAACCCTTTCCGTGCGCCATAGAAAGGACGGCGACATAGGTTCGTTTACTCTTTCCGACTTTACCGCGAAAGTCGTGGAAGAAGACAAAACGAAAAAGATATTTTAACGATTGATAAAATGAAACAGCCGCCCGCGCTTTACAGCGCGGGCGATAAGTTTTAATCGTTATTTAAACATAAAATTTCTGCTGGATTTAAATCTAAAATTTTACATAAATTTGCGAAAGTATCTAATGCGGGTAATGTTTTGCCCGATAAGTATTGAGATATAGCAGGTTGCTTTACATTTAATTTTTTTGCTAATTCAGTTTGCGATATTTGGCTATTACGTATTTCTTCAGCTAATTTTATTTGGATTTCTTTTGATGTTATCATTTTTATACCCCTTAATTAAAATTTTATAAGTATTTCTTATAAAATGCTTGACTTATAAGTAATACTTATGCAATAATTTATTTACGCTCTACCGAAAGGTTAGGAAATTCGTCAAAAACCGTTATACGCCGTCGGCATTTTTTCCGACGGCGTATAATATTACATTATTTTACAGATAAAACAGGCGAAAACGCAGGAGCAGAAAGACGCAAACAGCGATATTATTATAGGTTTTACGAGATTTTTGGTTTTTGCACCCGCAAAATACACGCTTGCAACGTAAAACACCGTTTCGCTTGAACCGTAGATAACGCAGGCGCACCGCGCGAGATAACTTTCCGCACCGTAAGCGGTAAATATTTCGGACAAAGTGGCAAGCGACCCGCTGCCCGAAAAGGGCTTTATTAAAACTAATTTGGTAAGTTCTTTAGGTATTCCCAAAAACCCGAACGCGGGCGCTAAAAAGTCGGAAATAAGGCTTGAAAGTCCGCTTGCTTCAAACAGTTCGGTAAGCACGAAAATGCTGACTAAATAGGGAAAGATGCTTACGGCAAAAGGCACGGCGGACTTTACGCCGTCGGTAAACGTATCGTACGGCTTGACCTTTTTTATAAACGCAAATATAAAAATCAGTATAAAAAACAGGGGGATAAGGTACTGCATTATTTCTTTTTTATAAAAATTTTGACGAGCAGAACGCCGATAACGCTAGATAGCAGCGTTGCAAGTACGGTCGGCAGTATTATGTCCGAAGCGGCGCTTGCCCCGAACTTTATGCGAAGTGCAAGTACCGACGACGGAATAAGTTGCACGCTGGTTGCGTTGATTACGAAAAACATAGCAATAGCGTATTCCGTGCCCTTGTGTTTTTCCATTTCCTGAACCGCTTTAATGCCCATAGGTGTGGTTGCGCCGCTCATACCCAGAATATTAGCGGAAATATTAAGCGAAACGTAGTCGTTCGCTTTATCGGGTAGCGCGCCGAACAGCAATTTATTTGCGGGCTTTAGCATTTTAGCGCACTTATTCGAAAGTCCCGTTTTTTCAAACACGTTAAGTACGCCCAGCCACACGGCGTAGACTACCGTCATCTGCACGGAAAGGGCAAGCGCCTTTTCTCCGCCCGAAATAAACGCCGAAAGCACCCCTTCGGGACTGACGAACAGCATAGTCATCATTGCGGCGATAAGTATTATTCCGAAAATTACGTTCATAGTAGGATTTTATGATAAATTATCCTTGAATATGAAAACAAAATGTGATAAAATATGTTAATAAACAATTAACGGGGACACTTAATTGAAAGACAAATTTTATTTGACAACCGCAATAGCGTACACTTCGGCAAAGCCGCATATCGGCAACACTTACGAAGCGATTTTAGCCGACAGTATAGCGAGATTTAAGAAAAAACAGGGCTACGACGTTTTTTTGCAGACGGGTACGGACGAGCACGGGCAGAAGATAGAAGAAAAGGCGAAAGCCGCCGGTAAAACGCCCAAAGAATTCGTAGACGAAGTTTCCGCCGAGATAAAACGGCTGTGGGATTTGGTCGGCGTGTCTTACGATAAATTTATCCGCACGACCGATAAAGAACACGAAAAACAGGTTCAAAAAATATTCCGAAAATTGTACGAGCAGGGGGATATTTATAAGGGTTCTTACGAAGGCTGGTATTGCACCCCGTGCGAATCTTTCTGGACGGAAAGTCAACTCGTTGACGGCAAGTGCCCCGACTGCGGCAGACCTGTCAAAAAGGCGCAGGAAGAAGCGTACTTCTTTAAGATGAGTAAGTACGCCGACAGGTTGTTAAAATATTACGAAGAGCACCCCGATTTTATCCTGCCCCTTTCGCGCAAAAACGAAATGATAAACAATTTTTTAAAGCCGGGGCTTCAGGATTTATGCGTGTCGCGCAGTTCTTTTAAGTGGGGCATACCCGTGGACTTTGACGATAAGCACGTAGTTTACGTGTGGCTTGACGCGCTTACCAACTATATAACGGGCATAGGCTACGACGCGGACGGCAAGGGCAGCGAACTCTACCAAAAACTCTGGCCCGCAGATTTGCACGTTATAGGTAAAGATATAATAAGATTTCACACCATTTACTGGCCCATCTTTTTAATGGCTTTGGGCGAACCGCTTCCAAAGCGCGTTTACGGGCACGGCTGGCTGTTGCAGGACGGCGGCAAAATGAGTAAGTCCAAGGGCAACGTAATCTACGCCGACGATTTGGTGGACGTTTTCGGTAGGGACGCCGTAAGATACTACGTTTTAACGGCTATGCCGCAGGGTGCGGACGGGCTTATTTCGTGGGAAAGCGTTATCGAAAAGGTGAACGCCGATTTAGCCAACGTTTTAGGCAATCTCGTCAACCGCACTATCGCTATGAGTAATAAATATTTCGGCGGCAAGGTAGAAGATAAGGGCGTTTCGGAAGAAGTCGATAACGATTTAAAAGCCGCGGCTTATGCCGCTTGCGGTAAGGCGTGCAAAGCTATGGAAGATTACTGCGTTTCGGACGCGCTTGAAGAAATATTCAATCTGTTCCGCAGGGCTAATAAGTACATTGACGAAACCGCGCCGTGGATACTCGCTAAAGACCAAACGAAAGCGGACAGGCTTGCGACGGTGCTGTATAATCTTACCGAAAGCATTGTTATAGGGCTTTCGCTACTTTATCCGTTTATGCCGGAGACTGCTTTAAAAGGCGCGGCGAATTTCGGACTTTCACTACGCGATTTTGACAAGTTGGATAAGTTCGGCGCATTTAAGGAAACGAAAGTAAAAGAAACGCCCGAAATACTTTTTGCACGGCTTGACCAAAAGGCTGTTATGGATAAAGTAAACGCTATGCAGGCGGAACGCGCGCCGAAAGAGACCGCCGCCAAAGAACCCGAAAAAGCGAGTAAACCTATGATAGATATAGAAGATTTTGAAAAAGTACAGTTAAAAGTGGCGTTAGTTTTAGCGTGCGAAAAGGTGGAAAAGAGCAACAAACTCTTAAAACTTACCTTAAAAGTGGGGGACGAGACCCGCACGGTGGTAAGCGGCATAGCAAAGCACTATTCGCCCGAAGATTTAATCGGCAAAAAACTCGTAATAGTAGCAAACTTAAAGCCCGTAAAACTCTGCGGCATAGAAAGTCAGGGTATGATAGTCTGCGCGGAAAATACGGAAGGCAAAATCGCTTTCCTTTCGCCCGAAAAGGACATAGAAGACGGGAGCGAAATCTTTTAATGTTCGTCGACACCCATTGTCATCTGGACGATGAAAAATTAAAGGACAATCTTGACGAAATCGTGGCAAAGTTCCGCGCGGCAAACGTCGGAATAGTGATAAATATGGGTTGCGACGCTCAAACGTCCGAGCTTGTAAAAGCACAGGCGGAAAAGTACGACGGCGTGTATTTTGCGGCGGGTATTCACCCGATGGACGTAGGCAAAGCGACCGACAAAGATATTGAAAAAATCGCCGAACTTTGCAGACACCCCAAGTGCGTTGCGATAGGCGAAATAGGGCTTGATTATTACTGGGATAAAACCTTTAAGGACAAACAGAAAGAATTTTTTGCCTCCCAGATATGCCTTGCAAAGGAAGCGGGATTGCCCGTAAATATTCACGTCAGAGACGCTATGGGCGACGCGCTTGAAATGCTTAAAGCAAATAGAGAAAACCTGACTTTCGGCGGCGTTATGCACTGCTATTCGGGAAGCAGCGAAACGGCGAAAGAGTTAATTAAACTCGGGCTTTATATTTCGTTCGGCGGCACGCTGACTTTTAAGAACGCGAAAAACGCGGCGGAAGTGGCGGCGGCAGTTCCTTTAGACAGGATTTTAACCGAAACGGACAGCCCGTACCTTGCGCCCGAACCCGTGCGCGGCACGGTGAATTCGCCCGTAAATATTCCGTATATCGTAGAACGCCTTGCTAAAGTTCGCGGCGCTGATATTTCGGCAATCGAAAGTGCGGTTTATAACAACACGCTTACGCTTTTTAAAAAAATACGCGCTTAAAAACGCAAGGAAAATCCTTGCGTTTCTTTATCTTGAGTGTGATTTAAGGCGTTCGCCTTACGGTATTAGAGTGCGCGAAAATCGTAAAATAATTCGTTTTTTGTAAAATTATGGAAAAACCTTTGAAATATATCCTTGCGGAACATAAATTAACCCTTAAAAAAGCGTTCGGTCAGAACTTTCTGACCGACGAAAATCTGCTTGCCGAAATAGTCGAAAGGGCGGGTATAACGCCCGCGGATACCGTGCTTGAAATAGGCGTGGGCGCGGGCGCGCTCACACGCGAACTTGCAAAACGCGCAAAGAGGGTAGTCGGGTACGAAATAGATACAAGGTTAAAACCCGTGTTAGACGATACGCTGTTCGGCTTAAATAACGTCGAAATAGTTTTTAAGGACGTTATGAAGGAAAAACTTTCAGACCTTGAAAAAACGCTTGGCGGCGAGTATAAAATCGTCGCAAATCTGCCCTATTACATAACCACGCCTATCGTTATGAATTTCTTGGAAAACGCTAAAAATCTTACCTCAATGTCCATAATGGTGCAAGAAGAAGTGGCGGCAAGGTTTTCGGCAATTCCTGCAAGTTCCGATTACGGCGCGATAACCGTCGCTATAAATCTGCGGGGCGGCGCAAAGACGGTTCTAAAAGTCCCGCGGGAAAAGTTTACGCCCGTGCCGAACGTGGATTCCGCCGTGGTTAAAATAGATATCGAAAAGGATAAATTTGCGGGCGCGGATTTAGTCGCTGTACGGGATATAGTGCGCGCGGGGTTTAGTAGCCGCCGCAAAATGCTTGTAAATAACCTTATAAACGGCTTAAAACTTAATAGAACGCAGGCGGAAACGGCACTAAATAATGCGGGCGTGCCTTTGACTTCGCGGGGCGAAACGCTGTCCGCTTTAGATTACGTTAAATTGTCCGAAAGCGTAAAGGCGGTTAAAAATGGATAAAAAGCGTATAATTTTAGCGTCGGGAAATAGTCATAAAATCCGCGAAATAGCGGAAATGTTGCCCGATTACGAAGTGGTAGGATATAAAAATTTCGGCGATTTCGAGATAGAAGAAACGGGCAAGACCTTTTACGAAAACGCACTGATAAAAGCAAAAACCGTTTCCGAAAAACTGCACGCCGCGGCGCTTGCGGACGACAGCGGCATATGTGTGGA
>CAMOVY010000021.1 GCA_946627905.1 uncultured Clostridia bacterium | reverse complement strand
TGTTGTCTGCGTCGGACGATATAGGGTTTAAACGCGGGTACGAAGTGTTCCGCGATATGGCGGACGTGCTTATAATTGCCGACGGTGCGGAGTTTGACTTAAAAGAAACGGTGGCGGAGTTTTCGGGGTCTACTCTTTTAGAGAACGAGAACGCGCGCGCGGCGCTTGAAAACCGCGGCTGTACCGATTTTTCGGGCGCGCTTATGCCCGCGGAAGCGACGTTTATTCCCAACGAGTTCGGCACGTATCAGGGCTTTGCGCTGGACGAGCGCGACTTTACCCTTATAATGTTGCCAAGTAGAGAGCGGGAGTTTTTCCACGCGTGCGAAAAATACGCGCTACCGTATCTTGCCGCCAAAACGGGCGTGTCGAAAAGACTTGTTTTCAAGTGTTTCGGGATAAAGCGAGAAGCGGAAGCGCTTTTGGAAACGGTAAAAGCAAATCACGCTTTTACCTACACGGTTGCCGAAAATCATTGCGATATTACCGTATCGTTATTATTCGACACCGCGGACGAAGCGGAAATCCGCGCCGCTACGAGAGACGTAGCGTTTGCGTTAAAAGATATTTGCTATGCGGACGGAAACGTGTCGCTTTCCGAAACACTGTTCACCCTTTTGAAACTTTCGGGCAAAACCATTTCCGTCGCGGAATCTTTTACGGGCGGCAGGGTAGCGGCGGAAATAGTTAAAAACGCGGGCGTTTCGGCGTATTTTTGCGAAGGGATAGTCGCGTATTCGAATGAAAGTAAACAATTAAGGCTGTCCGTTCCCGAACGCATAATAAAAGAAGACGGCGCGGTCAGCGCCAAAACCGCTTACCGTATGGCGGCGGGGCTTTATAAAAATGCAAATCCCGATATAGTAATCGCAACTACGGGGATAGCAGGACCAAATGGAGACGGTACGGACGCGCCCGTAGGCAGATGCTTTATTGCGGCGGGCGGCAAAAACGGAATACACACGTATAAGTTCGATTTTTCGGGCGATAGGGAAGATATAACTAAAAAAGGAGTTAACGCGGCGCTTTATTTCGCCGTTAAAACTATAAAAAATTTATAACGTATAAGGAAGGATAAGATGGACGAAACCAAGATGAAAGCGCTTGACGGAGTGATGGCGCAGATAGAAAAACAGTACGGCAAAGGCGCGATTATGAGACTCGGACAGGACGCGGGCGACAGCAATATAGAAGTGCTGCCTACGGGTTGCTTATCGCTCGATATCGCAATCGGCGTGGGCGGACTTCCGCGCGGCAGAATTATTGAAATTTACGGACCGGAGTCTTCGGGCAAAACCACAGTTGCGCTGCATTGTATAGCGGAAACGCAGAAAGCGGGCGGTATAGCGGCGTTTATCGACGCGGAACATGCGTTAGACCCCGTATACGCCAAAAATCTCGGCGTAAATCTCGACGAACTGTACGTTTCCCAACCCGACACGGGCGAACAGGCGCTCGATATTACAGCGTCGCTCGTTTCGAGTAAGGCGGTGGATATAATCGTCGTAGACTCGGTCGCGGCTTTAACCCCCAAAGCGGAAATAGAAGGTGATATGGGAGACTCTCACGTAGGGCTTCAGGCGCGCCTTATGAGTCAGGCGCTACGTAAACTTACGGCTATAACTTCTAAATCCAAGACGTGTATTATATTTATTAACCAACTGCGCGAAAAGGTGGGCGTCATGTTCGGCAACCCCGAAGTTACTGCGGGCGGCAAGGCGCTTAAATTCTACGCCAGCGTGAGAATAGACGTCAGAAAGTCGGACGCGCTTAAGGATTCCGAAGGCGCGTACGGCAACCACACCAAGGCGAAAATCGTTAAAAACAAGGTTGCCCCGCCCTTTAAGACCGCCGAATTCGACATTATTTTCGGCAAAGGCATATCGAAAGGCAGTTGTCTTGTCGACCTTGGCTTAGAGTACGATATTCTTGAAAAGAGCGGCGCGTGGTTTTCCTATAACGGCGAAAAGATTGCGCAGGGCAGGGAAAAGGCGGTAGCCTATTTCGAAGAGAACAAAGAAGTAGCCGAAGAAATCAAGAATAAAATTCTCGACAAATTTTATAATAAGACCAAAACGGATAAAGATTGATAAATCTTTGACTTATCAAAGAAAAAGTAGTATAATAAAAAAGGTGCTTTAAGCACTTATAATTTAACAGGAGGGCATAACATTTATGCAAAATTTCAACTACGGCTCCCTGTTCTTGGCGATAGAAGGCAGTGTTGTCGCTCTTATTGCGATAGGCGTAGCGATAGCGGCGGTGATAGCGGGCTTATTTATCGGTAAAATAATTCAGAAAAAGTCTTTTGAAAAAGAAAACGGTGAACTCGCAAAATGGGTGGAAGAAAAAAAGTCCGAAACCAGAGAAGAGTGTAAACAAATCAAAAAAGAGGCTATTTTAGAGGCAAAAGAACAGGAACTGAAACTAAGAAACGACTTCGAAAAAGAAGCGAAGGAAAAGCGTGCGGAACTTGCCCGCACGGAAAACAGACTTAACCAAAAGGAAGAGTCTTTGGACAAAAAGGAAGAAAATCTTGCCCGCCGCAACGAAGAGACGACGCGTCAGCAGAACGCTCTTCGCGAAAAGCAGTCGGAAATGGACAAGAAACTTGCGGAAATCTCCGTCCAGCACGACAAGATGATTGCGGAGTTCGAGAAAGTCGCGCAGATGAGTAGAGAAGAGGCGAAAGCCGAACTTATCGAAGCGATAACCGACGAGGCGAAAAGGGACGCGGCAAGGCTTGTTAAAGAAATCGAAGCCGAAGCCAAAGAAGAAGGCGACAGAAAAGCGAGAGACATAGTAAGTCTTGCTATTCAGAAATGCAGTACCGAACAGGCGACCGAACTTACCGTATCGGTAGTGCCGCTACCGTCCGACGATATGAAAGCGCGAATTATCGGGCGCGAAGGCAGAAACATCAGGGCGCTTGAGAACGCCACGGGCATAGAACTTATAATCGACGATACGCCCGAAGTGGTGATTGTGTCGGGGTTTGACCCCGTAAGGCGCGAAACGGCAAGGATTGCGCTTGAACGCCTTATTCAGGACGGCAGAATTCATCCCGCGAGAATAGAAGAGACGGTCGAAAAAATCAAAAAAGAACTCGACCAGCAGATAAAAGAAGCGGGCGAAGCGGCTATGTTCGAGTGCGGTATATTCGGACTGCACCCCGAACTCGTCAAACTTTTGGGCAGACTGAAATTCCGTACGAGTTATGGTCAGAACGTATTAAAGCACTCTATAGAAGTGTCGCACTTAGCGGGCGTTATGGCTAACGAACTCGGTGTGGACGTGAGCTTAGCAAAGCGCGCGGGGCTGTTGCACGATATAGGTAAAGCGGTGGACTTCGAGATAGAAGGCACGCATATGCAGATAGGTGCGGACCTTGCGAAGAAATACCGTGAAAACGGGCACGTTGTAAACGCCATTTTAGCGCACCACGGCGACGTGGAAGCGAAAACCGTCGAAGCGGTGCTCGTCGCCGCGGCGGACAACATTTCGGGCGCAAGACCGGGCGCAAGGCGCGAAACCACGACGAATTATATCAAACGTTTACAGAAACTCGAAGAAATTTCGGGGAGCTTTAAAGGCGTGGAAAAGTGCTATGCTATTCAGGCGGGCAGAGAAGTGCGCGTAATGGTAAAACCCGAACAGGTAAACGACGCACAGACCTTATTCCTTGCCAAAGAGATAGCAAAGAAAATCGAAAAAGAAATGGAATATCCGGGGCAGATAAAAGTCAACGTCATAAGAGAGTGGCGCGCGACGGAATTCGCAAAATAAAACACGATTTTAACGCCTTGCCTTTTAGCAGGGCGTTTTTTGTTTTTATCGGTTAAAACGCGGCGGAATATCCGCAAAAGATTGACAAAATAACGCGTAAATGGTAAAATTCGCTTAAAGCGAGCAGTCAGTTAAGGAGTACTTATGAACGGTAAGGAGTTGCAAAAAGAATTCGGGTCGATGGTGTTTAACGACAAAGTTATGCGTGAAAGGTTAGACGAAGAAGCGTATAACGCCGTCCGCCGCGCTATAGAAGAAGGCGCGCCGCTTGATTCCGCCGCGGCAAAAAAGGTTGCGGCGGCTATGAAAGAGTGGGCAATCGAAAAGGGCGCTACGCACTTTACGCATTGGTTTCAGCCTATGACGGGCATCACCGCCGAAAAGCACGACGGCTTTGCCGAACCCGATAAAGACGGCAACCTTATTATGAAATTTTCCGAAAAATCCCTTATTAAGGGCGAATCGGACGCGTCGAGTTTTCCGACGGGGGGACTCCGCGCGACGTTCGAAGCGCGTGGCTACACGGCTTGGGACCCGACGTCTTATGCGTTTATAAAAGACAGAAGTTTGTATATTCCGACGGCTTTTTGTTCCTACGGCGGCGAAGCGCTGGATAAAAAGACGCCCCTTTTAAGGTCAATCGAGTCTTTAAGTAAACAAGCGGTACGCGTTTTAAGACTTTTCGGCAATAATACGGTAAAAAGAGTAGTGCCGACCGTCGGCGCGGAACAGGAATATTTTTTAATAGACAAAAGCGTTTACGAAAAGCGCCTTGACTTGATACATTGCGGCAGAACGCTGTTCGGCGCGCGCCCCGCTAAAGGTCAGGAACTCGAAGACCATTATTACGGCGCGATAAAATCCCGCGTTGCCGATTTTATGAAAGAAGTGGACGCAGAACTTTGGAAACTCGGCGTGTTTGCAAAAACCGAACACAACGAAGTCGCGCCCGCGCAGCACGAACTCGCTTGCGTATACAGCACGGTCAACACCGCTTGCGACCAGAACCAACTTACTATGGAAACCTTAAAAAGCGTCGCAAACCGCCACGGTATGGTGTGCTTATTGCACGAAAAGCCCTTTGCTTCGGTAAACGGCAGCGGCAAGCACAACAACTGGTCGCTTACTACCGATAAAGGTGAAAATCTTTTGGAATTCGGCGACACTCCGCAGAAGAACGCACAATTTTTACTGTTCCTTTTAGCGGTCATAAAGGGCGTTGACGAGTATCAGGACTTGTTAAGAATTTCCGTCGCCACGGCGGGGAACGACCACCGCTTGGGCGCGGACGAAGCGCCGCCCGCGATAGTTTCAATCTATCTCGGCGAAGATATAGAAAACATATTGAAATCCATTGAAAAAGGCAAATCGTATTCGGCGCTTAAATCGGAAGACCTGAAAATCGGCGTTTCGGCACTTCCGCCCATACAAAAGGACTCTACGGACAGGAACAGAACTTCGCCCTTTGCGTTTACGGGCAATAAATTTGAATTCCGTATGGTAGGCTCTGCAACTAATATCGCTTGCCCCAACTTTATATTGAATACCATAGTTGCGGACGAACTTGCGGGCTTTGCGGATGAGCTTGAAAAGGCGGAAGACTTTAACGCGGCGCTTTCAAATCTTATAAAGCGCACTATAAAGAAACATAAGCGCATAATATTTGCGGGCAATAACTATTCCAAAGAGTGGGAAAAGGAAGCGGAAAAGCGCGGGCTCAATAATTATAAAACCACGGTAGACGCTCTCCCGCACTATACCGACGCTAAAAACGTAAAACTGTTTAAACGCCAGAACGTACTGTCGGAGAGCGAAATCAAATCGCGTATGGAAATCCTTTTGGAAAACTACGCGAATATAGTGCATATAGAAGCGATAACCGCTCTCGATATAGCGAGAAAGGAGTTAACGCCCGCAATAATCGCGTATCAATCGTTCGTTATCGGCGAAATGAACGAGAAAAAGGCGCTCGGCGATTATAACTGCGACCTTGAAAAGGGGATTCTTGATAAAATTTCCGCGCTTGCGGGCAAATTTGCCGCCGCGGTGGACAAACTTGCCGCGGATATAGACGGGTATAAAGTTTCAAACGGTAATTACGATAAAGCGCTATACTGTAAAGACAAACTGCTTGCCGATATGGAAACGGTCAGGAAATACGCCGACAGGGCGGAACTGATTTTAAGCAAAAAATTAAGTCCGTTCCCGACTTACGAAGATATTTTGTACAGCATAAAGTACTGATATTATAACTTACGGCGCGTGGCGGCGCAGATAAATTATAGGTTGCGGGTGAGTTATGCAAAAGGACGTAAACGGCAAGTCTTTATCGGGAATAAAAAACAAAAAACTGTTTCTGTTCGATATGGACGGTACGATTTATATAGACGGAAAACTGTTTGACGGCGTTAAAGACCTGTTTGAAAAAATCGCGGCTACGGGCGGGAAATACGTGTTTATAACTAACAATTCGTCCAAATCGCTTGAAGAACGCGTTGCGTACTTAAACGGTACGGGCATAGCCGCTACATCAGGCGATTTTATGACTTCCACAATGGCGGCGGCGGAAATTTTGCGCGATAAGTTCGGCAAAGGTAAAATTTACGTTCAGGCAACCAAGTCCTGCGTAAAAGAACTTATCGGGTACGGACTTAACCTGACCGAAGAGTATGACGAAAGCGTTTCGGCGATTTTAGTGGGCTACGATACCGAACTTACGTACGAGAAAATGAAGCGCACCTGTAAAATGCTGACGAATACCAACGTGCCGTATTACGCTACTAATCCCGACTGGGTTTGTCCCGTAGACTTCGGGTATGCGCCCGACTGCGGTTCTATGTGTTTCACTTATGAAAAGGCTACGGGCAAAACCCCGACGTTTATAGGAAAACCGACTCGGTTTATGATAGACGTTTGCGTTAAAAAGTACGGTTTTACCAAAGAACAGACGCTGGTTATCGGCGACAGGCTTTACACGGATATAGCGTCCGGCGTAAACGCGGGGGTGGACACGCTGTTCGTTTTAAGCGGCGAAGGGACGTTGCGCGATATAGAAACGTTAGGCGTAAAACCGACTTTCGTTTTAAATTGCGTGTCCGAACTTAACGACGTATTGTAAATAATCGCAATAAAGTACTTTCGCGCCCGAGAAATTTTTTCTCGGGCGCGAAAAATTGCCCGTTGCAAATGCGGTTTTTAAATAAATTCGCGTTTTCGGGTTGTTTTTGATTGACTTTATTTGCGCGTTGATTATAATAGGAATTAGCACTTAAAAGAAGAGAGTGCTAAAAAACAACGGGAGATTACTTAAAATGAAACAATTTAAAACCGAATCGAAAAGAATACTCGATTTAATGATTAACTCTATCTACACGAATAAGGAAATATTCCTGCGCGAACTTATATCCAACGCGTCCGACGCGATTGACAAACTGAAATTCATTTCGCTTACCGATACGACGGTGAATTCCGATTTCAAAATCAATATATCGGTAGATAAGACCGCCCGCACGCTTATAATCGAAGATAACGGCATAGGTATGACGGACAAGGATTTAGAAAAAAATCTCGGCACGATTGCCGAAAGCGGCACGCTGGCTTTCAAAAAGGAAAACGAAGGCGCGGATAACGAACTTATAGGGCAGTTCGGCGTGGGGTTTTATTCCGCGTTTATGGTAGCCGATAAAATCGTAGTATACTCCAAAGCCTACGGGGCGGACAAAGCGTATAAGTGGGAAAGCGCGGGTGCGGACGGCTACGACATAACCGAAGCGGAAAAGGACGGCTACGGCACTAAAATCGTACTTAAGTTAAAAGAAGATACCGAAGACTTTAAGTATTCGGACTTTTTGGAAGAATATAAAATAAGTTCGCTTATTAAGCAGTATTCCGACTATATCCGCTATCCCATTATAATGGAAATGACGAAAAGCCGCAAAAAGGAAGGTTCTAAAGACGATAAGCCCGAATACGAGAGTTATAAAGAAGCGGAAACCTTAAACAGCATGGTGCCCGTGTGGAAAAAGCCCAAGTCCGAAGTAAAGGACGAAGACTTAAACGAATTTTATAAAAACGAATTTCACGATTATACAAATCCCTTAAAGAGTGTGTACGCGAAGATAGAAGGCGCGGTAAATTACGACGCGTTGTTGTTTTTCCCGTCCCGCGCTCCGTTTGACTACTACTCCAAGGACTATAAAAAGGGGCTTAAACTGTACTCTAACGGCGTTATGATAATGGAAAAGTGCGAAGACCTTTTGCCCGACTATTTCGGGTTCGTTAAAGGGATTGTCGACAGTTCCGATTTGTCTTTAAACATTTCGCGTGAAATATTGCAGCAGGACAGGCAGGTTAAGGCAATAGCGAACGGAATTGAGAAAAAGATTTCCGCAGAACTTAAAAAGATGATGGACGAAGACCGCGAAACGTACGAAAAACTGTTTGCGGAATTCGGGCTTTCGATTAAGTTCGGCGTGTATGCGAGTTTCGGTATGAATAAGGACAAGTTGAAAGACCTTTTGATGTTCTATTCGTCTAAAAAAGAAAAACTCGTGTCGCTTGCGGAGTACGTAAAGGAAATGCCGGAAGGACAGAATGAAATTTACTACGCGTCGGGGGAGAGTTATGAGAAAATCGCCAAACTTCCGCAGATAGAAAAGGCAAAGGAAAAGGGCGCGGAAATTCTGTTCTTTAAAGACGGGGTAGACGAGTTCGTGGCGAAAATTTTAATGGATTACGACGGCAAGAAGTTCAAATCGGTCGCCGAAGCGGATTTTTCACTCGATACCGATAAGGAAAAGAAAGAGTTAAAGAAGAAAAACGAACAGTATAAAGACTTGTTTGCCGAAATCAAAGCAAATCTCGGCGATAAAGTTAAGGACGTAAGACTTACTTCCAACTTAAAGACCTATCCCGTGTGTTTAATTGCGGACGGCGAAGTTTCCATCGAAATGGAAAAGGTGTTAAACTCTATGCCTAACGCGGACGGCAGCGTTAAGGCGGACAAGGTACTTGAAATCAGCGCGGAGCATAAAATACTTAATAAACTTGAAACGCTGTATAGCGAAGATAAAGAGACGCTTAAAAAATATTCGCTGGTACTCTACGAACAGGCGCGCATTTTAGAAGGGCTGTCAATCGACGATATACCCGCCTTCGTGAACGCGCTTTCCGACATTATTTAAGCGTTGAAAGGTATATAAAAATAAAAAAGGAAAAAACCTATGGCTGAAAGAAAAGTCAAAAAGCAGTTAACCGTAAATGATTACGCGGCGCTTAAACTCGTCGATATCGTTAAAACCTACGGCGAAGGCGAAAACGCGGTAAAAGCGCTTAAAGGCATAAATCTGACTTTCCGTAAAAACGAGTTCGTGTCCGTTTTAGGTCCTTCGGGCTGCGGCAAAACCACTATGCTGAATATCATAGGCGGACTTGACAGGTACACTTCGGGCGACCTTATCATAAACGGCGTATCGACCAAAGAATATAAAGACAGAGACTGGGATACCTACCGCAACAACAGCGTTGGCTTCGTCTTTCAGAGTTATAACCTTATTCCGCACCAAACGGTGCT
Source organism: uncultured Clostridia bacterium (assembly GCA_946627905.1). GTDB lineage: Bacteria > Bacillota > Clostridia > Christensenellales > Borkfalkiaceae > UBA1259. The sequence goes on along the minus strand of CAMOVY010000021.1, from coordinate 2,033 downwards.
GTCAAACGTAGAACTTGCGCTCACTCTTTCGGGGGTAAGCAAGGCGGAACGGCACAAAAAAGCCAAAGAAGTGCTTAAAAAAGTCGGGTTATCTGACCAAGCGCACAAAAAGCCCAACCAACTTTCAGGCGGGCAGATGCAAAGAGTTGCGATTGCGCGCGCACTCGTAAACGACCCCGAAATAATTTTAGCGGACGAACCGACGGGCGCACTCGACACGGAGACTAGTATTCAGATAATGGATTTACTCAAAGAAGTTGCGCGCGACCGCTTGGTAATAATGGTAACCCATAACCCGACGCTTGCGGAAAAATATTCCACGAGAATAATAAACCTTTTGGACGGGGAAAAGACGGGGGACACCAACGAATTTATAGAACCCACCGCGGAGAATTCTCCGCCTGCGGACGCGTCCGCAGGGAAGAACTTAATTGCGGAAAAAGCGGGCAGAACCAAAAAGGGCAAAGCGGCGATGAGATTCGGCACGGCGTTCGGACTGTCCTTTTCCAACCTTTTGACAAAAAAGGGCAGAACCACGCTTACCGCTATCGCTGGCAGTATCGGCATAATCGGCATAGCGCTCGTGCTTGCCGTGTCCACGGGCTTTTCGGGGTATATCAAAAAGTTGCAGGCGGATACGCTTTCGGTCTATCCTTTGACCATTTCGGAATCAACAATCGACTTAGAAGACTTTCAGAAACTGACAAACCGTGAAATTACCGACGAAATGTTAAGACAAAGGGTAAATAAAGAAGTGTACACAAAGTCAGTATTCGGTAATCTTACGAGTATGCTTAAAAGCAATATTCTGTCCGACGAATATCTTGCATACGTGAACACGTATACAGACGAACACAACGAAAAAGCGGTAAATGCCGGAAACAAGTGGGCTTACGCCGTGCAAAATGCGTACGGATTTGACGTAAATAACTTTTTATATTCGGACATATCGGTATTTAACCAGAAGTTTACAATGCCCGTCGACCAGTTAGTCAAATATCTTGAAAAGATGTTCGACGAAAAACTTGACAATGCGGATTTAAACGTTTCGTCTAAATTTATAAGGACGTATATCCCTACGATAAGCGAAATTCCGGATAACCGTGCGCTTATAGAGTCTCAATACGAACTTATAGACTTAGCGGACGGTGGCAGATGGCCGGAAAGGGAAGACGAACTTTTACTCGTCGTAAATAAATATAACGAAATATCCGATATAACGCTTGCGCTTTTAGGGCTTCGTTCGCTTGATAGAATAAATACAACGACCACTACGGTTGATTTCGGCGGCGACGCGACGATGGATTTTGACACTGTCAAACAGAAAAACTTTTATTATCTTACAAACGATAACAGATACGTAAAATCCGACGATGGTAATTGGTACGACAAGACTTTCTTTCAGGGGCAATTGACCGAAGACAATGCGGATTTAACCCTTAAAATCACGGGTATAGCGCGGCTTAAAGAAGACGTAAAAAGCGGCGTGCTTGAAACGGGTATCGCGTACACTTCCGCGTTCACCGAAAGGATAAAAAACGACAATAAACTTATATACGACGGCGAAGAACTTGACGAAACAAACAGCCCCGCGGTTTGCGTGGCGGCGTCAAAGGCGGGTAAAAATCCATTGAAAATTTATTCGTGGTATCTGTCTACGGACGACGACGGAAACGTTCAGCCCGCATATTCCGACCCGAATATGGCAATCGTTTACTCTTATGCGCAGTCCGAAGAATTAAAGGCGTTGTTAAAAGAGTTCACTATGGTTAACGATTACAACGTTAAAACTCTTGCGGGCGACGACAGCGTTAAAAAGATTTTAATATATTCGGCGGGCTACGAAGAAAAAGAGAACTTAAAGACGTATCTTGACGAGTGGAACGAGAAATGGGACGAGAACGACGAAGAACAAAAACTGAATATCGTTCACTATTCCGACTCTACGGCGATGCTGTTTGCCGCGCTTAATTCTATAGTAGACGCGGTTAAAATCGTGCTTATCGCGTTTACGGCGATATCGCTCGTAGTGT
>CAMOVY010000020.1 GCA_946627905.1 uncultured Clostridia bacterium | reverse complement strand
TTCCGATGTATAAGCCTTATGCCGACGGAAAACCTAAAAAGGTAAATCAACAGGCATTGTGCGACGATTTCAGCGAGTTATGTCCTAATCACACGCTAAAAGATTTGCGGCACACGTTTACCACAAGGGCAAGAGAGTGCGGAGTGGATAACGAACTTGTGGCAGTATGGACAGGGCACAGTTTAGGAAATATTACGAGCAGCGTTTACACGCATTTTTCGATGGAATTCCAAAAAGAGCAAGCCGTTAAATTAAAATACATTATATAATGTAAAGCGAAAAGCCTAAAATCTTTCCCCAAAATTTCCCCAAAAAGTCGATTTTTTCGGAAAATAAAACACTATATACTGCGTTTATATAATAAATAAATCTACAATATATAGTGTTTTGGCGGAGAGAAGAGGATTCGAACCTCCGATACCTTTCGGTATACTCGCTTTCCAAGCGGGCACGTTAGACCACTCTGACATCTCTCCTCGTCGTCGCTCGCCCTTTTTTGTCCGCGAAACAATCTACCGATTATTTCTTGACCTTGCGGGCGGTTATTATCAGTCTGATAATTATTTTAATATATTTACTTTAAAATTGCAAACGAATTTATACGTTTATTGCAAAAAATATTATTTTAAAAATTTCCGAACTTTTTATTTACAACACCGCAAAAATAATGTATAATAAATTTAACAATAAATTTTTTTTGTTAGGAGGTGTCGTTTATGGCTTCAAAGAAAGATTATTTCGGTCTTGATTGGATTGTGAGTTTAATTCTCGCGATTATTCCGCCTACGTCGTGGATTTGCGGGATTATAACCAGATTTCAGGAAGGTAAATACGTTGCGGCGATTATACGTATCTTCTTTGGTTGGAATATTATCTGGATTCTCGACTTGATTTTCATGATTATGAATAAAGAGATCTTCCGTTTGCTCAACGTTTAAGGAAAACCGAACAATTACAAAAGGCGTTCCCTTCCGTCGATTTTGGCGGAAGGGGATTTTTTATCCTTAACCACAATATGTTGTGGTGGCGATAAAAAAATTTTACAATATTTTGTAAAAAACTATTGACTTGTGGTTTACTGTGTGGTATAGTAAAACCATACCGATTTTTACGTAAGGGAAGGAGAAAGAAAATGTTTCAGGTAAAAAAGAGAGACGGAAAACTTGTAGAATTCGATATGAGCAAGATTTCCACGGCGATTTCAAAGGCTTTTAACGCGAACGGGGTAAATTATACCGCCGATATTTTGAATATGCTTACGCTTCGCGTTGCCGCTAATTTTTCGGAGAAGATAAAGGAAAACGTTATTTCCGTTGAAGATATACAGGATAGCGTTGAAGTCGTTTTAATTCAGGCGGGCTACGTTAACGTTGCCAAGAGTTATATACTTTACCGTAAACAAAGGGAAAAGGTCCGTAATATCGCTAACACCGTCGTCGACTACAAAAAAGTCGTTGACGATTACCTGAAAGTCGCCGACTGGCGCGTTAAAGAAAACTCCACGGTAACGTATTCCGTCGGCGGGCTTATTCTTTCCAACTCGGGCGCGGTTACCGCTAACTACTGGCTGACCGAAGTGTACGACGAAGAGATTGCCGCCGCGCACCGCAACGCCGATATTCATATTCACGATTTATCTATGCTTACGGGCTATTGCGCGGGCTGGTCTTTAAAACAACTTATACAGGAAGGCTTGGGCGGCGTCCCCGGCAAAATCACGTCTTCGCCCGCGGCGCATCTTTCCACGCTCTGCAACCAGATGGTCAACTTTTTAGGCATTATGCAGAACGAGTGGGCAGGCGCGCAGGCGTTCTCCTCCTTCGATACTTATCTCGCGCCTTTCGTAAAAGCGGATAATCTTACCTATAAAGAAGTTAAACAGTGCATACAGTCCTTTATTTACGGCGTTAACACTCCGTCGAGATGGGGCACGCAGTCGCCGTTTACCAACGTTACTCTTGACTGGACCGTTCCTAACGATTTAGCGGAAATGAACGCGATAGTCGGCGGCAAGGAGATGCCGTTTAAGTATAAGGACTGCAAGAAAGAAATGGATATGGTAAACAAAGCCTTTATCGAAATAATGATAGAAGGCGACGCGAACGGCAGGGGCTTTCAGTACCCGATACCGACTTATTCCATAACCCGCGATTTCGACTGGTCGGAAACCGAAAACAACAAACTGCTGTTTGAAATGACGGCAAAATACGGCACTCCGTACTTTTCAAACTATATAAATTCGGATATGGAACCGTCGGACGTAAGAAGTATGTGCTGCAGACTGCGCCTTGACTTGCGTGAACTCCGTAAAAAATCGGGCGGGTTCTTCGGCAGCGGCGAAAGCACGGGTTCTGTCGGCGTTGTAACCATCAATATGCCGAGAATAGCGTATCTTTCAAAGACCGAAGACGAATTCTACGACAGATTAAAGCACCTTATGGACATTTCGGCGCGTTCTTTAAAAGTTAAGCGCGACACCATAACCAAACTTTTAGAAGCGGGGCTTTATCCATACACCAAGCGTTATTTAGGCACGTTTGCAAACCATTTCTCGACGATAGGTCTCGTCGGTATGAACGAAGCCTGCCGCAACGCCAAATGGATAGCCAAAGATTTAACGCACGAAGAAGCGCAGACCTTTACCAAAAACGTTTTGAACTTTATGCGCAACAAACTTTCCGATTATCAGGAACTTTACGGCGACCTTTACAACTTAGAAGCAACGCCTGCGGAATCCACTTCTTTCCGTTTAGCGAAGCACGACGTAAAGCGCTATCCCGATATAATCACGGCGTCGGACGCGGACAAAGCGCCGTACTATACCAACAGTTCGCACTTGCCCGTAGGCTTTACCGAAGATATTTTCTCGGCGCTCGATATTCAGGACGAATTGCAGACGCTGTATACGTCGGGTACGGTATTCCACGCTTTCCTTGGACAGAAACTGCCCGACTGGAAGGCGGCGGCAAATCTTGTCCGCAAGATTGCTGAAAACTACAAACTGCCGTACTATACAATGTCGCCTACCTATTCGGTGTGTGCGGACCACGGCTATATCGCGGGCGAAGTATATAAATGCCCCGTATGCGGTAAGACTACCGAAGTTTACAGCAGAATTACCGGCTATTACCGCCCCGTTCAGAACTGGAACGACGGTAAGCGCGCGGAATTTGCCGACAGAAAAGTGTACGACGTAGCGAATTCGCACTTAAATGTTAAAGATAAATCTTCTTGCGACGTGAAATCGTGCGCGAAAAAGGTGGACGAAGCGGACGTGTTATCCGTTCCCGTACTGTTTACGAGAAACGGTTGCCCCAACTGCAAAACGAGTAAAATGATGCTTGATAAAGCGGGTATCAAATATACGACCGTAAACGCGGAAGAAGATAAGGAAACGACCTTAAAGTACGGCGTTAAAAAAGCGCCTACGCTTTTAGTTCCCGAAGGCGATAAAGTGCGTTCCTACGACAACGCGAGCGAAATAAGAAAATATATAGAGAGCGTTAACTGATGTACGATATTATAGTAGTGGGCGGCGGCGCCGCAGGGATGACCGCCTGCCTGTATTCTTTGCGGAACGGCAAAAGCGTGCTTTTACTTGAGAGCGAGAGTTTAGGCGGGCAGATAGCAACGTCTCCGCGTTTAGAAAATTATCCGTCTATAAAAGAAATAAGCGGCGAACAGTTTGCGGACAACCTTTTCGAACAGATAACGGCTTTGGGCGCGGATTTCGAGATAGAAAAGGTCGTAGGAATAGATAAGGCGGACGGGGTTTTCACCGTTAAAACCGAATATAAAGAGTATCAGGCGAAAAGCGTTATAATCGCCGCGGGCGTTAAACACAAGCATCTTCGCACCAAGTCCGAACGGGACGATTTAGTCGGCAAAGGCGTATATTATTGCGCTATTTGCGACGGTGCGTTTTATAAAGGCAAAGAAGTTATGGTTATAGGCGACGCAAACACCGCGCTTCAATATGCGATTTTGCTCTCGTCTTACTGCAAAAAAGTGTATTTATATACACTTTTCGATAGATTGTTTGGGGATAAGAGTTTGCAAAAAGCGGCGCTTGCTAAAGATAATATAGAATGGGTGAAAGAAGTTGCCGTGCAGGACTTTATAGGCGATACCGAACTTAAAGCCGTAGAGTATAAGGATAAAGACGGCAATATTCGCACTCACGAAATACCCGCGGTATTCGTGGCGATAGGGCAGATACCCGATAATAAGGCGTTCAGTAATTTAGTCGACCTTGATAAAGAAGGGTATATAATAGCGGACGAGAGTTGTAGGACCAAGACGGAAGGACTTTTCGTCGCGGGTGATTGCAGAACAAAAGCGGTAAGGCAAGTTATAACCGCGGTTGCAGACGGCGGCGTCGCGGCAACCAACGCTTCGCTTTACGTTGAAAGCCTTTAAAGTTTTATTATTTTAGTTGATTTTACAAAAGATAAAACCCCCGCGCGCTTTATTTAGCGCGCGGGGGTTAATTTATTTAAATGTTTATTATCTGAAAAACCGCAGGGTGTCGGATACGATTTTTACGTCAAAAGGAATATCTTCGTATAACTGCCCGTCGACTTGTACCGTGTAATGTTCGCCCGCGTCAATATTTATTTCCCGCATATTGAAATGCACGGCTTGGGGCAAAGTAAGGATTTTGCCCTTTTTGAGTTTTAAAAACGCCCCGATAAGTTTAAGCCCCTTTATTTCTTTCATTGCGACAAAGTCTAGTTTATTGTCAGCGGGGTCGGCAGTCGGGCATATGGCGATACCGCCGCCGTATCTGTGCCCGTTAGAGACCGCCGCTATAATCGAACGGTAATGTTCGGTAGTTTTTCCGTCCGCTACCACGTCAAACTCCGAATATCCGAACTTAAAAAGGCTTTTAATAAGACATAAAGTATAGGTAAGTTTGGTTTTCCGTTTGCATTTTTCGTAAGCCCGCAGAACGTCCACGTCCAACCCCATACCTATGATATTTAACCCGCGCACGGTCGGCATCTGCATAAAATCGGTAAACTGCGGGTTGTTTTTTAAAATTATTTCAAGCGCCTTAATCGGGTCTTCGGGGATTTTGACGGCGTTTGCGAAATCGTTGCCCGTGCCGCAGGGTATAACGCCCAAAGCCACTTTATCGAAATCGGAAAAGCCGTTAAGCACTTCGTGCAAAGTGCCGTCGCCGCCCACGACGACTATTTTCGTCGCGCCGCTTGCTATTAAATTTTTAGTTATCTCGGTAGCGTGTTTAGAATATTCCGTGTAATGAAATGTGTAAGACGTGCCGTCGTTTTTCAGCCTTTTTTCAATGAGCGGCAGCGCGCGTTTTATTTTTTTGCCGTTTTTTCCGCCCGCAAGCGGGTTCACTATAAAGTCTATCATTTTTATCCCTTAAAATGCCTTTCGGCGTTGCGTAAACTCGGGGACTTGTTTTACCCCGAACGGAATAATTTTACAACAAATACTTAAAAAACACAAGTTATTAGCGCGGATTTATGGTACAATATATCCAAATGCGTATATTTATTCCCGAAAACTTAAAAAAACTTGCCGACCTTTGCCCGAAACCGTTGTTTGCGGTGGGCGGGTACGTAAGGAATTTCTTAATAGACGGAACTGTTAGCGCCGATTTGGATATCGCCGCGCCTTTAAGCGCGGAAGAGATAGAACACGCGGCGCGCGCTTGCGGGTTCAAAATAGTTGCAGAGTATAAGCGTACGGGTACGGTGGTTATATCGGACGGGGAAAGAAAGTACGAGTATACCCGTTTCCGCACCGATTTTTACGGTAGCGGCGGGCGGCATAAACCGACGGGAACGGTTTTTACGGACGACATAGCGCTTGACGCACGTCGCCGCGATTTTAAGTGCAACGCCGTGTATTACGATATTAAAAACGACGAAATAGTAGACCCGCTGGGCGGTGTTTCGGACATACGGGCAAAGGTTTTAGATACGGTAGTAGAACCCGAAAAGGTATTTAAGTCCGACGGATTAAGGCTTTTGCGCCTTGCCCGCTTTGCCGCGGAACTTAACTTTACGCCTACTAAAAAAGTATTACTCGGCGCAAAAACTTACGCCGACAATATCCGCGACATAGCGCCCGAAAGAATTTACGAAGAAATCAAAAAAATTCTCGTTGCCGACGAAAAGTACCCGTTTTCAAACAAAAAGGGGCACTATACGGGCTTTAAAATAATGGAAGAAACGGGGGTACTTGATATTCTTTTTCCCGAAATCACCGCGGGCAGGGGTATGAGCCAAAGGGTGGATTTTCATAAATACGACGTTTTGGAACACTCTTTACGTACTCTTATGTACGCCGATAAAGAAGTTCGGCTTGCGGCTTTTTTGCACGACGTGGGAAAACCTTATTGTAAACTCAACTTCGGCACGTATAAGGGGCACGCGGAAGAGGGCGAGCGCATTACCCGCGAGATTATGCAAAGACTTAAAACGGACAAGTCGTCGGCTGAAAAAACCGCGTTTTTGGTAAAAACGCATATGTTCGACCTTGACGGAAATGAGAGCGAGAAAGCTGTAAGGCGGTTTATAGCGGAAAATTCGGTGGCTGTCGACGCGCTTTTAAAGTTAAAACAAGCCGATTATTCGGCGGGAAAGGACGATTTTTCCGTTTGCCCCACGGTGCAAAAATGGACGGCGATATACGGGATAATGAAATCAGACGGCACGCCGTTTTCGGTAAAAGACCTTAAAATTTCCGCCGAAGACCTTAAGAAGATAGGGTTTAATGATAAAATGATAGGCGAAGAACTTAAAAAATTATTTCTGTTCGCCGTGGACGACCCGCAGTTTAATGAGTTGAACGCTCTTAAAAAGCAGGCGGAACGGGATTTTAAAGGTTATCATTTTGTTGCTTGACAAACTTAAGGCGTAGTAGTATCATAATATATGTTAAAATCTATTTTTATAAGAAGGTTTTTATGGAAGAACATAACGAAACCGTTCAGTTAAGCGAAAAAGAAGCAAGAAAGAAACGGTTAAGGGAGCGCCGCATGGCGCGCAGGGCTAAACGCAACGCCCGTATTGCACGTTTCAGACTATTAAAAAATGTTTTTATATGGCTTTTGGGCGTAATATTCTTACCGATTGCGATTGTCGGCGTGTCTTTCGTTGTGCCCATTAGTATTATTACGGGCAGCGACGGCGAATACGTCAGCGAAGATTTAAGCAACAAGAGCCTGTTCGAAGCGGTCAAATTTGTTGCCGGCAATTACAGCGAGTTAGGCTTTTCGGATTTTCCGATAATAGGGCAAAAACTTGCGGACCTTGAAAATACCGATATAGGCGACGGGAAAACTCTCGGCGACGTTATCAATATAAAGGTGGACGACTTAAACGCGATAAAATTCGGAGACGAAGGTATGGCGGATAAAGTCAGAGACTGTGTAGAAGTTATAGCGACGCTTGACAGTGTCGGCGGTACGGATATGCTCGGCGATTTCGGCACGCTTAACGTGTTTAACGACGCGGAAGAAGTGGGTACGCTTGCGAGTATCGACACCGCAGCCGAAGATTTCGACGCAAAACAGTACTATTACAAAACCGCGGACGACGAATATCTACGCGCTTTTAAAGACGACGGAACGTTTGCAGACGGCTTAAGCGGTTCGGAAACGGTTTACTATCCGCCGCTTGCTAAAGTCAGGATTTCCGAACTTGTTGACATTATGGACGACGCGTTCGGCAGGTTGAAAATAACTTCGTTATTAGATACTTTCCACGCAAGCAACGAGACCTTGATTAAAGTTCTCGGTGAAAACACGAAAGTCAAAGACCTTGCGGATTTCGATATAAAGGGCGTTTGTTTAAACGACGTAATGCCGAAAGATAGCAATAACGCAACTCTTTACGACATTTTAGAAGATTTGACAGAGAATACTTACGACGTAATTACGATAGGCGACTTGTCCGAGAATTTTGATACGGACAGTATCAAACTTACCACCGTTATACCTAATAATTCCAACAGCGAGACAATCTATAAGGTCTTAAGCGGCGCTCTTAACAAAACGGCGGAAAACATCACGATAGGCGACTTATCGTCCGAAGGTTTTGACATTAAAAACGTTTGTTTAAATGACGTAATGCCGAAAGATAGTAATAACGCAACTCTTTATGACATTTTAGAAGATTTGACAGAGAATACTTACGACGTAATTACGATAGGCGACTTGTCCGAGAATTTTGATACGGACAGTATCAAACTGACTACCGTTATACCTAACAATTCCAACAGCGAGATTATTTATAAGATTTTAAGCGGCGCGCTTAACAAGACGGTGGAAAATATAATGATAGGCGACTTATCGTCCGAAAATTTTGATATTGACAAAGTTTTATTGAGTGATGTTTTAACGCTTGACGACGATATGTACGACCTGCTTTGCGACGCGGTAGAAATCGGCGAAGGGGATACTAAACCCACCAAAACCACTATAACGATAGGTCATTTATCACACATAGATATTGACCTTGTGCCGCTCGATACCGTTATTACTTTAGATGAAGAAAGTACGCTTAATAAAGTTTTAAAAGCGGCGGTAAACGGCACGGGAACTGACGGCGCAATACTGCTCGGTGATTTGACAAACTTTGATATAAACAGCGTACCGCTCGATACGGTTCTTACGTTAGAAGAAAACAGCACGCTTAACAAAGTGCTTAAAGCGGCGGTAAACGGTACGGGCACTGCCGGCGCGATTTTACTTGGCGACTTAATCTCCGGATTTGACATCGATAAAGTAGCGCTTAATACAGTCCTTACTTTAGACGAAAACGGTATCCTTAATAAGATATTAAAGGCGGCGGTGAACGGCACGGGAACTGACGGCGCAATACTGCTCGGCGACCTTACTACGGGCTTTGATATAGACAGCGTTCCGCTTGATACCGTTCTTACGTTAGACGAAAATGACACGCTTAATAAGATATTAAAAGCGGCGGTAAACGGCACGGGAACTGACGGCGCAATATTACTCGGCGACCTTACTACGGGCTTTGATATAGACAGCGTACCGCTTGACACGGTGCTTACTTTAGATGAAAACGACACGCTTAATAAGATATTAAAAGCAGCAGTAAACGGCACGGGAACTGACGGCGCAATACTGCTCGGCGACCTTACGACGGGCTTTGATATAGACAGCGTACCGCTTGACACGGTTCTTACGTTAGACGAAAACAGCACGCTTAATAAGATATTAAAAGCGGCGGTAAACGGCACGGGAACTGACGGCGCAATACTGCTTCGCGACCTTACTACGGGCTTTGATATAGACAGCGTACCGCTTGATACGGTGCTTACGTTAGACGAGAACAGCACGCTTAATAAGATATTAAAGGCAGCGGTAAGCGGCACGGGAACTGACGGCGCAATATTACTCGGCGACCTTACGACGGGCTTTGACATAAACAGCGTTCCGCTTAACACCGTTCTCGAAGGCGTGGACTTAACCGACAACAACGTTCTGCTTGCGCTTAAAGAACAGAACGACGGCGAAGGCATACTTATATCTGAAATAGGTTCTGCGCTTAACAATCTTTCGCTTTACGAAGTGTACGGAAAGACGGCGTTTACAACTACTCCGATTGACGGTGCGAGAAGATTTACGAGAGTTGACGATGAAAGCGGCAAACCGCTATATTACAACTACGACGAAGACGGCGAATATTATCTTAACAACAGCACGGGTATATGGCTTATACTCTGTTTCGATACCGCGGAATATGAAGGCGATACTGTTAAAACCAGATATTCCGACGACAACGGAAACCCGATAAGATATATAGTCGCCGATATGAAGATAAAAGATTTACAGTCTGGTTCGGGATTTTCGAGAAAGTTTAAAAACGCGACCTTGAAACAACTTATAGATACGGGGCTTGTTGACGGCGTGGACAATCTCGGCGATAAGACCAAAGCTATGTCTTTGCAAAGGTTAATAGAAATACTTGCAAGCGACAATGTTCAGGCATATATCGAAGCGATGGAAAATAACGATTAGCAAAATTTATTTAAAACCGTTGACAAAACGGCTTTGAATATGTTATTATAATTCAGATTTTCCGCTTGGCGTAGGCGGAAACGCAAAACCTTGCTTGGGTTAGCCCCAAGCCGATTAAGTCCGGGAGGTAAAAAATTATGACTAAGTACGAAATGCTGTATATTCTCGACGCGGCTTTAACAGACGAAGCGAAAGAGAGTATCATAAAGAAGTTCGAGGATTTGGTTGTAGGGAGCAACGGCACGGTTGAAAAGACCGACCGCTGGGGAATTCGCAAATTGCAGTATCCCATCAACTATAAAACCGAAGGCTTTTACGTTTTAATGACGTTTGAAGCGGAAAAAACGCTCGTCGTCGAACTTAAACGTGTAGCAGGAATTACAGACGGTATCATAAGAAGACTTATTACCAAAATCTGATTTTAGGAGAAAACGTATGAATAAAGTTATTCTCGTAGGAAACTTAACGAGAGATCCGGAACTTTCCGAAACTCCGAACGGGGTTGCGGTCTGCAGATTTTCCATCGCGGTATCAAGGGATTACGCCAACAGCGACGGAACGCGCGAAACGGACTTTTTCAACATAACCGTATGGCGCGGCAGGGCGGAAAATTGCGGAAAGTATCTTAAAAAAGGCAATAAAGTTGCCGTTGTGGGTTCGCTGCAGAACCGTTCTTACGAAGATAAAGACGGTATCAAGCGCAACATAACCGACGTCGTAGCGAACGAAGTGGAGTTTTTAACCCCGAAGAGCGCGCAAAGTAGCGAAGACGACGCGCCTGTAGCGCAAGTTAAGCGCGAACGCCCGCAGCTGGAAGCGATTGACGACAATCAACTTCCGTTCTAAGCCTAAAGGGCATCATAATTTTAAGGAGAATATTTTAAATGGAAGAAATTACAAATATAGCCCAGCCGACGGCTGAAAATGCCGAAGCGGGCGCTGCCGTAAACGAAAAGGGCGGCAAAAAATTCGTAAAGCGTATTCCGCGTAAGAAAGTCTGTGCGTTCTGTCAGGCTAAAGCGGAAAGTATCGATTATAAAGATATCAATACTTTAAAGAAATATATCACCGAAGGCGGCAAAATCTTGCCCCGTCGTATGACCGGTACTTGCGCGAAGCATCAAAGATTTTTGGCTTCCGCAATCAAGCGTGCAAGGATAGTAGACTTACTTCCCTTTAAGGGAGAATAATTAAAAAAACGCCGAGTTTTCGGCGTTTTTTTAATGCAAAAAATTCTTTAAAAAATTTTTAATTTTTTTACTGAAATCGGGGTTAAAACGCTTTACAAATTATGTCGAAAGTTGTATATTATGATTATTGAAAGCAAGCGTTGCTTTTAACTTGAAATCGCTCATCATTTTCCCCCTTATCATATATTATTCAGGAAGCAGTAAACTTTGTTTATTGCTTTTTGAATTTTAAAGCCCTTTCAGGGCGTTTGTATGGGTGGGATTGTCGTTAATTTTTCTTTGTCCGCAAAATTTTATTGTCGCGGTTGTAAAAAATCGTTAATTGTGGTATAATCTTTCAAAAGGAGATTAAAATGAATACTTCTAAAGTTGAAAAAAAGGTGTTGGTAAAATCCGTTTCTATGGTAATCATAGTCTGCGTTATTGCTGCCGCGGCAATAGGACTTGCTCTCTTATTTAACATAATATCGGGCAGTACGCTACTCGGAAAAATTATGTTATCGCTTTTAACAGTGTTTATTGCGGGGTTGTTTTTACTTAACTCCATTAACGCGATAACGGCGGGTAATAAATTAG
>CAMOVY010000019.1 GCA_946627905.1 uncultured Clostridia bacterium | reverse complement strand
GATTTCAGCCGCTAAACACTTGCTTTTAACTACGGATAAAACGGTGTCGCACATCGCGCTTTCTTGCGGATTTACAGACCCTCTTTATTTTACGCGCATATTTTCCAAGGAAATGGGCGTTTCACCCACGGCTTTCAAACAACGTTTTAGCCGCATAGAATAATAACGCTTTTTGCTTAAAACGCTAAACTGCGTAATTTTAACTTGCTTTTAACGTAAATAATATTATATAATGTTTATGAAATTTTCTATCAAGGAGCATATATGGCAAACGTAAGCGGCGGAAAACCTTCCGCAAGCAAAACCACTAAAAGAGTTAAAGCAAATAATATATTTGCGGGGCGTGAAAAAAGCGGCTCTAAAAAGAAGTCGGGTGCAAAAACGGCTGTTTCGGTTATAGCCGCGGCGGGCGCTGTTAAAACGGCAAAAAAGGCGGGCGGTAAAACGCTAATCACCGCCTTTATTTGTTTTATTCTTGCGCTTGCAATCGGCGCGGGAGTATGCTTTTTTCTCGGCAGAAACGATAAGTTCGAGTTTATCGGAAACGAAGAACTAAGTTTAACGCTTGACGAAACGTACGCCGACGAAGGTGTGGAAATTAAGGAATTCGGTTTTGATATAAGCAAAAAAGCAACCGTCGAAACAAACCTTAAACAAAACGAACAAGGCGAGTATTATGCAGAACAAGCGGGTACGTATTATATTATTTATTCCGTTAAATCGCTTAAATTCGGACTTATATACCCCACCCAAAAAATAAGGCTTATAACCTTTGTAGAGCCGAGCGAAGGAGAATTATAATATGGCTAAAAGCACCAAAAAAACACCCGTCGGATTAACCTTTCTTATCTCTATCGTGGCGGTAATAGTAGGGCTCGTCGTCGGACTTATCGCTCCTCTTTATATCGCTCAGGACTATTTTACCAAAAACATTACGACCGACGAACTTAACGAAACGTCAGATTTGTTTTATTCCAAAACCGAAAAGCATGCGCATTATACCGATATAGACGCCGCCGACGCGGATATTTCCGTACATTTTATCGAACTCGGTAATAAATATACCGGCGATTGCACGCTTATTAAAGTCGGCGACGTGGAAGTTTTAATCGACTGCGGTTCGCGCGCGGACAGCGTTATGGCGGTAAGCGAATACCTTAACAATTACGTTTCGGACGGAAAACTAGAGTACGTAATTATTACCCACGCGCATCAGGACCATTACGCGGGATTTGCTACGCCCGAAAAAATGAATTCTATATTCGATTTATACGAGTGCGAAACGATTATAACCTTTGCTAAAACCAACCAGAAAGCGACTAACACCACCTATAAAAACTATCTGCGCGAACTTGAAAGTGAGATTGCAAGCGGCGCTAACCACTACACCGCCGACAAATGTTATGAAGGCACGGACGGCGCGCAAAGGAATTACCCGTTAGGCGCAGGATATTCGTTAGAAATTTTATACAATAATTTCTATTGGGATAATGCGACTACGGAAAACAATTATTCGGTGTGCTGTATGATACAAGGCAACGGAAAATACTTTTTATTCACGGGCGACCTTGAAAGAGAAGGCGAACTTGCGCTTAGCGAGAGATACCAGACCGACCACCCTGAAATAAATTTCGATAATTTCAGCGTAGATTTATACAAGGCGGGGCATCACGGCAGTAAAACGAGTTCTCACAACGAGTTTCTACAGGTATTTAAGCCCCAAATCTGTTGCGTATGCTGCTGCGCGGGTAGCAAAGAATACACTTCAAATAAAAACAATCAGTTCCCCACGCAGGATTTTATCGACCGTATATCCGTATACACCAATAAGGTTTACATAACTACCCTTTGCGTGGACTACGATAACAACGAATTTACAAGTTTTAACGGAAATATAGTCGTACTTGCTAAAGGCAGCGATATAGACGTAAAATGTTCGGATAACACTACGTTATTAAAAGACACCCTATGGTTTAAGGAAAACAGAACCTGCGCCGCTTGGGGTGTGGTTTAAAATATTTATTGAAAAACGTACTGCCGTTGCGGCGTTCCTAAAAATAGGAACGCCGTAATTAAATACTTTAAGGCGTAAAACGCTTGCAAATATTAGCAAAATAGTCTATAATATTACCCGTGCAATAAGAACGGAGGCTTATCGGTCGTCATATGACGGACAGACAGAGACGGACGAGACCTGCGTAGCGAAAGCGGAGCAGCACGAGCCCGCTTGAACAAAGCATCAAGTTAATACGAGTGAAAAATTTAATAGAGTAAACGGAGGCTTATCGAAGCGGTCATAACGAGGCGGTCTTGAAAACCGTTTGGGTGCAAGCCCACGGGGGTTCGAATCCCTCAGCCTCCGCCAAATATGGGGGGCACTGAATTCAGTGCCCCCCCATATTTGGTTGAAAGTTGAGTTCCTTCGAACGTCTACGTTTTTGCGAAAGCAAAAATTATGACAGTTCGGGCGAAGCCCTGACAGGGGCCCCGCTTGCGGGGTGTGGCAGCATCCCTCAGCCTCCGCAATCTTTGACGGACAAAGTCCTGCCGAGAGTGCCCTTTTAAGGATTTCGGCAGTATCCCCTTTGTAAAATTTAAAACCACCGAAAAATCGGTGGTTTTAAATTACAACTATTTTAATCTTTTACGCTATTTCTTTTTTTATTATCTGCGGTTTGTCGCCGCGTTCCACCACGTTCTCGTCAACTATGATTTTTGCGACGTTCTCTTCCGACGGCAAATCGTACATTGTGTCTATCATAAGATTTTCAAATATGGTACGAAGTCCCCTTGCACCCGTTTTAAGTGCAATCGCGCGGCGCGCGACGGCGTTTATTGCCCCGTCGGTTATCTCAAGTTCTACGTTGTCAAGCCCTATTAAACGTTTATACTGTTTGACTATTGCGTTTTTCGGTTTTGTCATTATATTTACAAGCGCCGCTTCGTCCAAAGCGTGAAGACCTACGGTTATCGGCACTCTGCCCACGAATTCGGGAATAAGACCGTACTTTATTAAATCTTGCGGACTTACGTCCCGCGTTATATCGACGGTCTTTTCGCCCGTCTTATCTACGCAACCGCCAAAGCCTAAAGACGCATTTTCCTTTCTCTTTGCTATTATATCCGAAAGCCCTACGAACGCCCCGCCGCAAATAAACAGAATATTAGTCGTATCTATACGCAAACACTCCTGTTGCGGGTGTTTTCTGCCGCCCTGCGGGGGCACGTTTGCAACCGTGCTTTCTATTATTTTAAGTAGCGCCTGTTGCACGCCCTCGCCCGAAACGTCGCGAGTTATGGAGACGTTTTCGCCTTTTCTTGCGATTTTGTCTATTTCGTCGATATAGATTATACCTTTCTGCGCCCTTTCGATATCGTAATCGGCGTTCTGGATAAGTTTAAGCAAAATATTTTCCACGTCTTCGCCGACATAGCCCGCTTCGGTTAAAGTAGTCGCGTCCGCAACGGCAAAAGGCACGTCTAAAATTTTAGCAAGCGTTTTAGCAAGCAAAGTCTTACCGCTTCCGGTAGGTCCTAAAAGCAGTATATTGCTCTTGTCGAGTTCGGCTTCCGCTTCGTTCTTTTCAACGCCTATGCGCTTATAATGATTGTATACGGCAACCGATAAATCTTTTTTTGCTTCTTCCTGCCCGATAATATACTCGTCAAGTTTAGCCTTTATCTCCGCGGGTTTTAAAAGCGTAATGCCCTTTTCCTTTTCTTCGCGCGCTTCGCCTTCTTTCAACACTTCGCGGCAGACTTCTATACACTCGTTGCAAATGTATATGCCGCTGGGTCCCGCTACAAGGCGGTTTACGAGTTCTTTGGGTTTGCCGCAGAAAGAACAGAATAATTGCTCGTTTTCGTTCTTCATAATTCTCCGTTTTTTACGGGCGCTTTACGAAAATTTCGTCGATAAGCCCGTATTCTTTTGCCTCTTCAGCGGACAGATAATTGTCCCTGTCCGTATCTTTTTCGATAATTTCGTAAGGTTTATTACAGTTGGCGGCAAGGATGCTGTTTAAGCGGTGCTTGGTCTTTATAATGTGGTCTGCCTGAATTTTTATATCGCTCGCCTGCCCCTGTGCGCCGCCCAAAGGCTGGTGTATCATTATTTCGCTGTTAGGCAGAGAATAGCGCTTGCCTTTAGCGCCGCTTGACAGTAAGAACGCGCCCATAGACGCCGCAAGACCTATGCAAATGGTGCTTACGTCGCACTTGATATAATTCATGGTGTCGTAAATCGCAAGCCCCGCGGAAACGCTACCGCCCGGGCTGTTGATATAAAGACTTATATCCTTATTCGGGTCTTTACCTTCCAAAAATATAAGTTGCGCGACTACCGAATCCGCGACCGCGTCGTTGATTTCGCCCGTTAAAAATATAATCCTGTCTTCTAAAAGTCTGGAATATATGTCATAACTTCTTTCGCCCTTACCCGTGTTTTCGATAACGTAAGGCACTACCGTGTTCTTTACCATTATATTCTTCCCCTTATACGTCTATTTATTCGATAACGTTGTCTTTCTTTAAAGTATCGAAAAGTTTTTTGATTATTATGTCGTTTTTAATATAATCGAGTTGTCTTGCCTGCATATTCTTCTTTACGTCGGGCGCGGGCTTGTTTTGCGCTTTCGCCATTTCGGCAATACGCGCTTCCACGTCTTCGTCGGTCGCTTCTATCTTCTCGGTAGAAATAATCTTCTCTATAACGAGTTGGGATTTAACGATTTCTTTAGCCTGCGGTTCGTACTCTTTTCTGTACTCTTCCATCGTCTTGCCCATATATTTAAGATAATCGGCAAGTTTAAGCCCCTGATAGGACATACGGTATTCCATTTCCTGAACCATACGGTCTACCTGATTAGCTATAAGCGCGTCGGGAATTTCAACCGTAGCGTTTTCGGAAATCTTTTTGACTATTTCGTCTTCAAGTTCCCTTTCCGCCCTGTCGGCATTTTGCTTTTCAAGGCGTTCTTTCACTTCTTTCTTGTAAGCGTCCACACTCTCCGCACCGACTGCGTCTTTAATAAATTCGTCGGTTATTTCGGGAAGTTCTTTCTTCTTTATTTCGTGGAGTTTAATAGCGAAAACCGCGTCTTTACCCTTTAAGTTTTCCGCGTGATAATCGTCGGGGAACTTAACTTTTATGTCCTTTTCGTCGCCCTTATTCATGCCGATAATCTGGTCTTCAAAGCCCGGAATAAAGGACTTGCTGCCGATAACGAGCGTCTGTTTTTCCGCCGTACCGCCGTCGAATTTAACGCCGTCAACACTACCGGAATAGTCGATTATAACGGTGTCGCCGTCTTCAACAGCCCTGCCGTCTACGTCTACCATACGCGAATTGCGTTCTTTAAGGCGGTTAATATCGTCTTCTATATCCGTATCTTTTACATTATATACAGGTTTTTTGAATTTTATACCCTTATACTCGCCAAGGCTGACTTCGGGCTTTACCGCGACAACTGCTTCTATAACCAAGCCCTTGTCGTCGATTTTTTTAATATCCACGTCGGGATGCGCAACCGCTTCGATTGACGGTTCTTTATCCAAAACTTCGCCGTAATACTTCGGGAACGCGATATTTATCGCTTCTTCGTAAAATACGCCTTCGCCGTAAGTCGCTTCCAAAAGGTGTTTGGGAACTTTGCCCTTTCTGAAACCGGGGAGAGAATATCTGCCCTTGGTCTTTTCGTAAGCGGAAGAAATCGCTTCTTTCCATTCTTCTGCCGTTAACGTAATGTTGATTTTTACCGTGCTTTTTTCCGCTTTTTCAAAAGTATACTTCATATCTTTCTCCGAATAAATTTAAATTCTTAAACATTTTATCACAACGCATAAAAAAACGCAAGGTTTTAATGCGCGCTTGGCGCGTTTATTTTTTTATACTGCCCGAATATTATTGCAACGCGTCGTCGTGCGCGTTTGGGTTTACCGTTATAGACTTAAAATCGGTATAAGTGCAAAAACCGAGCGGGGACTTTTTGGGCTTTTTAACGAACTTTCTGTCGCAGTAAACTATTTCCGTTTTACCGCCTTCTCTACCCTTACTGTAGTAGGCGCAGATTTCCGCCGCCGCGGTTATAACCTGTTCGGGCGGCTTTTTACCCAAAGTTTCTATTATAACGTGCGAAGAGTGATAACTTTTAGCGTGCAGCCAAATATCGGTCGGCTTTGCGGAAAAGGTTATTTTATCGTTTTCCGCATTGTTTCTGCCGACTTTTACGGTAAACCCGTGAATATCGTAAATTCTCGGTTTTGCCGTTTCTTCCGCGCGTTTACCCCTGCTCGCGGCGGATTTTATAAGCCCCGATAAAATCAGTTCTTCTTCCACCGATTTTAAGTCCGCAAAAGTTTGACAAAGCGAAAGTTCGCATCCGACACTCTCTAAATATCTTATCTCGCTTTCCGCGCTTTCCTTTTGCGGAATTAAGGATATAAGCGCGCGCTTTTGCTTGTTGTATTTTTTGTAATACGCTTCCGCGTTTTTGGACGGCGAAAGGTGCTCGTCAAGCGCGACGGTGATTTTACTGCCGTCGTAATAATTATCTAATTCCGCCTGTTTTTCCCCGCCTTTGAGTTTATAAATGTTTGAAAGGATAAGTTCGCCTTTTATCCTGTTTTCTTCGGCGTTTTCGGCGTCTTTTACGCGCGAAAGTACGGCGGCAAGCCGCTTTTTACTCTTTTTAAGCCCCGCGTTTACTACGGAATTAAGCCTTGTAAATAACTCCCTGAATTTTTTAACGGAAGACTTTGCGGCAAAATACGCTTCTTCCGCCGCGTAAAGCGCGGGGTATTCGATTATTTCACCGTCAAGTGATTTATAAGGATAGACACAAACGTCTTTTATCTCGCCTTTTGAAACGATTACGCACGGGCGCTTTTCCGTGCGGTAAATATATCCGTTCAAATATTTGTAAAACTTCTCGCCGACGTTTTCACCCGTGGTGTTTTTAAGATTAAAACCGTTTACTATTTCGGTTGCGGTACTTAAGGCAAGCCCCTGAATTTTTGAACATAAATTTTCCGCCGTCAACTCTTTTAAATCCGCAAACGCCGTTTTAATCGCCGTGTCGGACGGCTCTAATCTGTCGCCCACGGGCGGAAGTTTATAAGGCATACCGCTAATTAGCGGGCGCACGTTGTTGTCTAAAAAGTTTATGCCGCGGTTGCCGCCCAAAACCTTGCCGAGTTCGGTTAAAATAACGTTGCTGTATCTGCCCATAAGTTCCACGTACAGCGTTTTATCGGGCGAATCGAAAAACTCCGCAGAAGGTTTTAAGTCAATTTTTACTATTCTGTCAAACCCGACGAGTGAAACGCCTTTAACCGTTGCCGACAAAATATGCTTTTTTAACAGCATACAAAAGTTAGACGCGGTGCGCTCCGACATAGGTTCAAAATCGGTTATGCCTATTCTGGGGTTTGCCGGATTTACGTCAAGCAGCAGTTTTTTTACGCCGCTTGTCGTATACACGGTCAAAACGGTTATATCCGCGGTGGGTTGCGCCACGCGGTTTATTTTACCGTTTTTAAGTATTCCGTTTAGTTCTTCACACAGATAGCGAAGAGTAAAAGCGTCCTGCGGCATCTATTCCCCTTTGCGCCTTGTAAAAGTTTTTCCGTCTAAATAGTATAAATACGCACCTTTATCAAAATGAAAGGTAATGCTGTCCGAAAAAAGTTGCAACTCTTTAATGCCGTGCGCCTTGTTAAAAGCGTTGTCGCCGTATTTCCCGTCGCCCGCTATCGGGCAACCGATATGCGCCAAATGCGCCCTTATCTGGTGCGTTTTGCCGGTATAAAGCCTGACTTGTAAAACCGAAGTTTCCCCGTTATTTTCAATAACTTTATAGCCCGTTTTTATTTTGACCGCGCCTACCGAAAATTTGTCCGAAATTTTGACTGTTGCAGTCGCGCTGTCCTTTAATAAATACGCTTCTGAAACGCCTTCTTTTTCAGGCGGGCGACCGACGACAACTGCCGTATAATATTTAATAAACGCGCGGGTTTTAAAGCCGTTTATAAGTTCCGTTTCGGCGGCTTTATTGTTAGCAAAAACCATAATACCCGCGGTGTTTCTATCAAGGCGGTGAATAAAATAACTTTCGCCGCGGGCTTTTAAGTCTTCAAACACCGCTTCGGAAAGATAGCCCGACTTTTTATCGACGATGGTTATATTTTCGTCTTTATAGATAACGGTATATTTTTCCGTTTCGGGAACGGTATAAAATATTTCTACCCTGTCGCCCATATTAAGCGCCACGTCTTCTTTAACGCGCTTGCCGTTAACTTTTATATCTTTATTGCGGAGCAGTTTATTAAGCGCGGAATAGGATAAATCCGCACTGTTTTTCAGCGCGAGTTTAACGAGTTTTCCGTTTTTATCCGCAACGAAAGTTATCATTTTTTTTCCGTCCTTAAAAAACAAGACTTCGGTATACCGAAGCCCTGCGTATTTTATTGAATTAAGGCTTATTTTTTAGCGTCTATATTTAACGCGTCGCCCGTTTCGTCCGTTTCCGTTTCTTCTTTGGGTTTGATAAATAAAAGGACGACGATACCGATTAAAGACAGCGTACCGATTGACAAGAATACTATAGACCAAACGTTCTTTTGAAACCATTTATCGTCGACTTTAACGACGGTAGGCTCTTCGGAAACGGTTATTATGGTGTAAGCGCTGTCAGAACGTTCCTGATTGACGGACACAACGTCGCATACAATCTTGTAAGAGCCTTTCTTTACGGGCGTAAAAGTATACTCACCGTCATAATCTATCTTTTTGATATCCGCATAAGTAAAACCGTTTTCGTCGTAATCTTCCGCAATGTCTTGAAGGAGCGGAATTTCCACCCAACCCGCGTCGTCCGCCGTAGCGTTTGCTTTAGCATTATAGAAAAGAGTATATTTTACGTTATTTCCGGAAGATTGAATAGTAAATGCGGAAGCGGTGTATCTGGTATTAAGATAGCCCGTACCTTGCGACGTAGGCGCTTCTACCGAGATGGGCGCGTCGTCTTCAACGGTGAACTTAAATACCGCGTTAATATAGTCGCCTTCTGCGGTTATGGTTTGATTGTCGTCGTCAAGCGTGTAAAAGTCGTCTTTTTTCATCGTTTTACCCGCCGTATCCTTGAAAACCACGTAAAACTCGTAATCACCCGCTTCGGAAACGGTGAACTTTAACGAAGTGGTAGACGTCGCTGTAGACGGCGTTCTGTAATATACGGTATAGGTCAAAGCGGAATACACGTTAAAGTCGTCGCCTACCAAATCCTGCAAAGACGGGATTTCGTAAGAATCGCCAAGACGGATACTATGAACGCCGTACTCGCCGTAATCTTTCGTAGCCGCTTTTTGCACCGCAAGGGCGTAGTTATTGTACACGGCTTCGTTGCCCGAATACGCGATATAATAAGGCGCTTCGTTAACGTCTTCATAATCTTCAAGCGAAACGGCTTTCTTTACGGTATATTCTTCAATGTCCGCAATATCTTCCGTACGCAGACTGAACGTAGCGTCCGCGGCGGTATTGTTGCACATTATCCACTTGGGAGTGGCGGAATTACCCTCCACGCTTATTCCCGCACCCGCCGTGTCCTTATCAATATAAACATTGCTCGCTATAACGTTGCCGAAAACCGAATACACGGCAAAAGTGAAAGGGTATTTTTCACCTTCGATTGCTTTTAATTTGCCGTCTTCTTCCGCCATAGTAAGGTTATCTATCGCAACGCGGGGTTTTGCAAAGTTTTCTATTTTATCGTCTGCGTCAAGTGCGAAAGTCTGTTTATAATCGCCCGAAACGTCGCTTTGCTTTTGGTCTATGGATTTAAAAGTTATATCCGCGTTTTCCGCCGTTTCTTCTAAAGTAAAGTCGAAAGCGACTGTCGCGATGCATTTATCCACTTCTTTAATTTTGTAGTAAAAGTTCGTTTCGTTTTGCCAAGCGCCGTCGTTTATGCTTGCCGACAAATTATTATCGGCGGTTTTGATTTTAATAGTTAAGTCGCCTTTATCCGTAAAGGAAAATTCTTTTTCTATCGTTTTGTCAAATTCTTCGGTATCGACGTTATACGCGCCGAGAACGGAATATGCAGAATAATTCAATGTGATTTTAAAAGACGCTACATCCGTAGGAACGTTAAGTTCTATCGCCAAATCGTCGACAACGAGTTGATTTTCAATCTTGACGCGCCCGCCGTCTTTAACGTTGGCAACAAGATTACCGCCTTTAAGTTCCAACGACTGATAAGAACCACCGAAATAACTATGGATATTATCTTCGCTAACGTCGGCGGCTTTAGCGGTTTTTACGCCGTAAAAGGAAAACGCAAGCGCGATTGACAGCGCAAACGTGATAAACAGCAGTGCAATTTTGCAGGATAAAGCCTTTTTCATTTTAGCCCATTACTCCTTATACTTATAACAGTATCTATTGTATTTTACACGAAAAACCGCTCTTTGTCAATTTACTTTTATATTTTTTTGCAAATATTGTAATATAAATATAAAATTTTTAAAAAACCTTGCGCAACGCCCGAACAGCGGGCGTTGCGCAAGGTAATAATTTTACTATATCGGAAATTATAAAACTTTGGACAAAAATTCTTTAAGTCTTTCGTCCTTGGGGTTTTTAAAGAACTCTTTGGGCGAGTTTTCTTCTTTTATCACTCCGTCGTACATAAACAGTATGCGAGAAGCGACTTCACGCGCAAAACCCATTTCGTGGGTTACTACGACCATCGTCATCCCTTCCGCCGCTAATTCCTTCATAAGTTCTAACACTTCGCCGACCATTTCGGGGTCTAACGCGGAAGTCGGTTCGTCGAAAAGCATTACGTCCGGTTCCATAGCGAGCGCGCGGATTATGGCGATACGCTGTTTCTGCCCGCCCGAAAGCGTAGACGGGTACGCGTTCGCTTTGTCTTCAAGCCCTATACGCTTTAAAAGTTCCATACCCTTTGCTTCCGCCTGTTCTTTACTTTTCAATTTCAGTTGCACGGGCGCTAAGGTTAAGTTCTGCATAACCGTAAGGTTATTGAAAAGGTTAAAGTGCTGAAACACCATACCTATTTTTTGACGGGTTATGTTGATATCCGAAAAGTTGGATTTATAAAGCGTTTTTATCGCCGCCTTGTACTCTTTGCCTTCGCGCGGTTTTAATAAGTCTTTTGCTTTTATTTCGGCTATTATTTCCGCGTCGAGTTCCGCTCTCGGTTTTTTATCGGCTTGACTTTCCGCCGCGATAAGCATCTTTTTATACGTATTCGAAAGACGGATTATTTCGGGATGCAGATACGGGTCTATGGGCGTCAGCAGTTTGCCTTCGAACCATATTTCGCCGTAAGTTGGAACTTCTAGCAAGTTCATACAGCGCAACATAGTGGATTTTCCGCTGCCGGAAGGCCCTATAATAACTACTTTTTCGCCTTTTTTTATTTCCGCGGAAACGCCGCTTAAAACCCGCAACTTGCCGAAATTCTTATAAAGACCTTTAATCTGGATAAGCGGTTTATCCGACTTCTCTGCGGTTTTTACGGTTTTATTTAAGGTTGCATTATCGTTTATCACTTGCCCTTAACCTCCTTTCAAGAAGTTTGATAAGCGCGCTGAAAAACAAAATAATGACAACGTAGCACAGCGCAAGCATTAAGTACGGTATAATATATTCATAGTTGCCCGAACCTAAAAGTTGGAAAGCCTGTGTTAAATCGGTTACCGCTATAAATCCCACGACGGAAGTATCTTTTAACAGAGCAATAAACTCGTTGCCAAGCGTAGGCAACATATTTTTAAACGCTTGCGGTAAAACTATTTTAATCATAGTTTTAGAAAAGGATAAGCCAAGACTTCTACCCGCTTCCATCTGACCTTTATCTACGGATAAAATACCCGCACGCATTATCTCGGAAACGTACGCCCCGCTGTTTAAGCCGAACGTTATGGTTGCCACCGTCAGGTTATTGATAGATACGCCCATCAAAGGAAACAAAACGTAATATAGTAGCAATAACTGTACAACGATAGGCGTTCCCCTGAAAAACGCAACGTACACGTCGCCTATTTTTGAAACGGCTTTCGCGGGTTTACTATACGCGCCCGCGATTTTTACCGAAGCAACGATTATACCTAGTATCAGACCTATTATAAAGCCAAAGAAG
>CAMOVY010000018.1 GCA_946627905.1 uncultured Clostridia bacterium | reverse complement strand
AGTGGGTATAAATTATCGGTTTTCGGTCAATAATTTCCCTGTTATGAAAACTCCTTTTGCAATTACCGTGGACGCGGCGTTCTATCTTATCGCGGGCTTCTTTTTAGCGTTTATACCCATAAACTACTATCTGCCCCGCCCCGCGTCTTACGTGCTTAGCGCCACGTTCGCTATAATTTTTACCCTTTTCGCCGTTAAATTATCGCTCGAAAAACGTAAAACCAAAATCTGCGGCGGGAAAAACGAAAAAAATTTTCGCCGCGTTATGACTGCGCTTAATTTATCAAGCGAAAAAACGCTTTTAGCCCTGTTCGATAAAGCCTTAAAAGCCGAAGGCTTTTTAACGGAAAAAAAGCGCGGCTGTATTTTTATCCAGAATAAAAACGCGACGGCGTTTTTTAAATTCGGGTTCGACGCGGTGAGTAAGACCGACGTGGTAAAATGCTTTAACGCCACCCCAAAAGGCACTAAAGCCGAAATCTTTGCCGAAACGTTTTCGGACGAAGTTAAAGACTTTGCCGCGCGGTTCGGCGGCAAAGTTATTTTAACCGACGGCAAAAAAGTCTATTCGCTTTTGGAAACGCACGGGCTTTTACCCGAAAACTCCGAAGTCATTTCCTGCGAAACACCCACCCGAACGGTCGATTTTTCAAGGCTTTTAGACAAAAAAAGAGCCAAAAACTTTCTCGTTTTCGGGCTTCTTTTTACTATATTAAGTTATATCGCGCCCATAAAGGGCTATTATCTCGCTTTCGGCGCGGTGTTTATAATTTTCGCGCTTATCCTTAAACTGTTCGGAAAAACCGCCGCTTAAAAAAGCGGCGGTTTGAATTATTAAATTTCTATATGCTTTACTTTATCGCTATTTGAACGGCGATAGAATACTAATTTTTTACCAGTGGCGCAAACGAATTCCGCAGGCAACAGCCTTGCTATCTTTTCGCCCACTTCCTTTACCTCTTCGCCCGAATTTTCAAGCACCGTGATTTTTATAAGTTCCCGCTTTTCAATGGCGTTATTAACGTTATCCAAAAAACTTTCGGTTATTCCGAGTTTACCTACTTGCGTTATCGGCTCGATTGTCTGTGCCATCGACCTTAAAGTTGCCCTTTGTTTACTTGTCAGCATAATTTTCTCCTTATATTAAATCTAGTCTATAAACTCAAATTCTTCGCCGCCGATTATTACGGTGGACTTGTCCGTAGCGCCCATTTTTCGAAGTTCTGCAATAATGCCCCTGTCCTTTAACACCTTTTGAAGATACGCCAGCGAATTCATATCGTCCATAACCACGTTGCGCTTTAACACGTCTACTAAAGAGCCTACTATTACAAACGTTTCGCCTTCCTTTAATATCTCGTATTCTAACCTGTCGGGTTTAACGTAGTTGAATTCTTCAAATTCAAGCGGTTTTAAGGGCGGAAGTTTAATAAGCGTTTCGTAAATTGCTTTTTTCAGTTCGTCAAGCCCTTGACCTGTTAACGCGGACACGGCGATAACCTTTTTTCTGCCGAGTTTAGTTTTAAACTCTTTAAGTTTTTCGTCCGCGCCGAAGTAGTCGCTCTTATTCGCGACGATTATTTGCTTTAATTTGGAAATTTCCGAACCGTATTTTTTAAGTTCGGCGTTAATTTTAACGTAGTCTTCGTACGGGTCGCGCCCTTCGCCGCCCGAAATATCGACTACGTGAACTAGCATCCGCGTTCTCTCTATATGCCGTAAAAACTCGAAGCCAAGCCCCGCGCCTTCTGCAGCGCCTTCTATAAGCCCCGGAATATCGGCTATGATAAAGCGGTTATCGTAATACTCGCACACGCCGAGATTTGGCGAAAGAGTGGTAAAGTGATAGTTGGCAATTTTGGGCGCGGCTTTGGTAAGTTTACTTAAGAGCGTGGATTTCCCGACGTTCGGAAAGCCCACTAGCCCCACGTCCGCTATGGTTTTAAGTTCTAAAATTACCTGTTTGGTTTCGGTCTTTTCGCCGGTTTGGGAAAAATGCGGGGCGTGGCGGCGCGCGTTTACGAACTTTGCGTTGCCCTTTCCGCCGTCGCCGCCCGTTAAAACGGTCTTTTGCTGACCGTCAAAGAACATATCGGCAATAATATTGCCCGTTTTTCTGTCTTTTATAACCGTACCGAGCGGAACTTTGATTATAAGGTTTTCGCCCGATTTGCCGTAGCAATTTTTGGGTTCGCCTGAAGCGCCACTTTCTGCGACGTATTTGGTTTTATAATAAAAGTCGGCAAGGCTTGTCAGCGTTTTAGTCGCAACGAATATTACGTCGCCGCCCTTTCCGCCGTCGCCGCCGTCAGGTCCGCCGCCCACTTTGCCTTTAAAATGCATAAAAGAAGTGATGCCGTTCCCGCCGTCGCCCGCTTTTATAGTTATTATCGCTCTGTCAATAAACATAATTTATATTTTACCCGATTTTATCTTTTATCAAAATTTTTTTCGCAAAGCCCGTTTACGGGACAGTTCGCGCAGTCAGGCTTTTGCGACTTACAGAAACTTCTGCCGAGATAAATAAGGTAATGGTGCGCCCTGCCCCAGTCCTTTTCGTCTATTATCTCCATAAGTTGTTGTTCGACTTTAAAAACGTCTTTGGAAGAAGCAAGCCCCAAACGGTTCGACACCCTGAATACGTGCGTATCCACCGCTATTGCGTTGCCGTGAAAAGCCACGCTGTAAACGACGTTCGCCGTCTTTCTGCCGACGCCCGCAAGACTTCTTAAGTCTTCTAAATTATTCGGCACTTTGCCGCCGAACTTGTCTATAATATCCCTGCTGGTCGACAAAATGTGTTCGGCTTTAGCCCTGTAAAACCCGCAGGAGAATATGTATTTTTCAAGTTCGGGTTGAGAAAGCGTAAGCATTTTTTCGGGCGTGTTGTATTTTTCAAACAGCACTTTGGTAATCTTATTCACCCGTTCGTCCGTGCATTGCGCCGATAAAATGACCGCGACTAAAAGTTCGTACGGCGTATTAAATTCAAGCGCGGGCTTGTCCGTAAAAATTCCCGCAAGCGTATCGACGATAAGAGCGGCTTTGTCCTTTTGCATACGTAAACCCCGCGTCAGCGTTTTTCTTAACTATCTTAACACAAGCGGAAACTTTTTTACAAGCGTTTTTTGCTAAATACTTTTTACCACGCGCCTTGTGCCGACCGTCTTCACGAGAAAGAACCCCGCGAAACTATTATAGCCCGTAATCGCCACAGCCCTTTTCGCCGCGGCAAAGTCGTTTACGCTTACACGAACCGACAGCCCGCACCCCACGCCCGCTTCTTTAGGCGTGTTTATTATCTGACAGTAAACGCCGTTTTTTCTTAAAAATTCCGCGTATCTTACCGTGTGCGCGCGCGAACGGAAAGAAATTATTACGTATTCCATAAAAAACTCCTCCTTTGCATAAAAGGAAAATATCCTTTATAAAATAATATTAAATCTCTTAAAATTTTGTGAAAGGTGATATTCTGATGATTTATTTCGATAACGCCGCGACGGGCGGCTTTAAAGTGCACGCGGCGGTTTCCGCCGCGGAAAGCGTTATAAAATTTTTATCCGCAAATCCGGGGCGAAGCGGACACCGCTTGTCTGCAACGGGCGCAAAAATCGTCGCCGAGTGCCGCGAAGTGCTGGCGAACGGCTTTTCGGCAGACCCCGCGCGCGTTATCTTTACCAAAAACTGCACCGAAGCGTTAAATACCGCCATATTCGGGCTACCCTTGCACGGCAAAGTTTTAACCACCGTACTAGAGCACAACTCGGTTTTGCGCCCGCTTTTTAAGTTGGAACGCGAAAACAAAATTCAAGTCGAGATACTGCCTAAAGAAAATCTGCTCGATACATTGCGCGAAAAAATAACGGACGAAGTATCCGCTATAATTACGACCGCCGTGTCAAACGTTTCGGGCGAAACACTGCCCGTTTCGGAAATAGGCAAACTTGCCAAACAACACGGGCTTTTTTACATAGTGGACGGCGCGCAGGGCGGCGGGCATATCCCCCTTTCGGTACGGGAACAGAACATTACCTGTCTTGCGCTTGCGGGGCATAAAGGGCTTGGCGGCATAATGGGTAGCGGCGCGCTTATATTAAACGATAACGCGGATATTTCGCCTTTAACTTTCGGCGGAACGGGTATAGACACTTTTAACCCCGATATGCCGCAAGATTTGCCCGAAAAGTTAGAAGCGGGCACACTTAATCTCCCCGCTATCGCTTCACTTTTAGAAGGGGCAAGGCACGTTTTCAGAAACTTTACGAATTTTAGCGATACCCTGTACCGCTATTCGGAAAAACTTATCGGCGGTTTAAAAGAGTTGCCGCGCATTACAATCTATTCTAACCCCAACCCCGCGGGAATTGCGGCGTTTAAGGTGGACGGCAAAGAGAGTGCGGAAGTCGCCGATATATTAAACGACGAATACGATATAGCCGTGCGCGGCGGCTTTCATTGCGCGCCCTTTATGCATAAAGCGCTTAAAACGGAAAAAGAAGGGCTGGTGCGCGCCAGCCTTTCGGTGTTTAATTCGTCGAACGAAATAGATTATTTTATAAGAGCGATAAAAAGAATAAGCGGTTAAATTTTTTTCAACTCTTCGACGATTTTTTTAAGATACTTGCGCTTTCTATCGTCCAAGGCGGGCGATAAAAGAGACACGAACCCGTCTATCTCGGCGTTAGAAAGCGTACCCGCGCGCTTGTTTTTTTCCGCTTCCTTAAAAATTGCGCGCAGTAAATCTTTTTCGCCCTTGCCGTCGAAGTTTTTGGCTATGCGCGAAACGGTCTCGAAAAGTCCGTTCCCCGCGGCGTTCTTATTGTCGCCACCCGCGTTTTTTGCATAATCGTTGAAATCCCGCATACAATCTCCCCCGAAAAAGTTTTCAATAATATCATATGCGCGGCATATAATATAATGTCAGGAGTTTAACGTGGATATTGTAGACGTGCTTAAAAATTTAATCCCGAATATAAACGCGGGCGGGCTTGTGCCGATAATAAACCTTTTGCGTGAAAATTCTTTCGACTTAAAAAAAACGGCGCAAAACCTTACGCCTGAAAAGTTAGCGCCGATTATTGAAAGTTTTTCCGAAAGTGCGGCAACTTACGCCGCAAAAACGAATACGCACGCAAACGGCTTATCTCCGATAGCGAACGTTGCGGATAAAGAAATAATCTATACCTTAAACCGATATTTAAGCACGGAAAGTTAAATTTTGTTTTTTAAAATCTTACCGCGCCGCCCTAAAAAGGGCGGCGCGGAAATTTTTAATATTATTTACTACGCGGCGTGCAACACTTCGTCCGCACGGGAAATCGCGTCTTCGTCCGACACGCAGTTTTCTAAAACTTCGGTTTTTATGCCTACGTCCTGTATGCTACACCACGAAATCGGCCAGTAAATCTTCGCCGTCGTAAGTTTAAGCGCGCCGCCCGAACTTAATTTTACAGTAGTTTGCATGATGCCTTTACCGAAAGTGCGGTAAACGCCGCTTTCGTCATGTTCCGTCAGAATAAGTCTGTCAAGGCTGAACGCCGCGCCGCCGAAACTATCTTTATCTCCGTAATCGTTAAGCGCGCCGATAAGACACTCCGAAGCGGACGCGGTGTGTGTATTCGCTATTACCGATATATCGGTAATGTCTCCCGAAAACCTGTTTGAAGACGTGGAATAATGCGTCGTCGCGTCCTTTTCTTTAACGTTAAGTATTTTTATTTCGTCCGAACCGTTGTCGTTGATAATATAAGAAGCGATATCCAAAAGAACGTTAATAAGCCCGCCGCCGTTATCCCTTAAATCGAGAATAAGTTTGGTTTTACCCCTTTCACGCATAAATTCAAGCGCGCCCGCGAACTGTACCGCCGCGCCGCCTTCGAACTCGTAAAGTTTTATATACGCGGTGTCGGCGCTTAATCCGCTTATACACATATCGTCGGAAACTCTGCCCTTAAACCCGTCTTCGCCCGTGGAATAGTGGTAATACTTTTCGTCGTCAAAATACTCCACGTACGAAACGGTATACTGTTCCTTGGCAAAGGTGAACTCTAACGTTTCGCCGCCTTCGCTGCCGCGAAGTACCTTTAAGTTTATTTCTTCGCCGAATTCAAACTCGGCAAAAAACTCCGCGTAAACATCTAATTTATCCTTATCCGCGGTTAATCTGTCGGCAAACACGGTATAATCTTCGTCGCCTTTATAAATCCCCGCGTAAAGTTCGTCGCCTTTTTTAAGCCCTTGCCCGTTATTATACGCGGGCGAATTGAGATAAACCCGCACTATCTGTCCGTCTGCCGAAAACCCTACGCCGAGTCCGGAATAATTGCCGCCGTCTTCCGCAATCACTTTTTTATACTCTTCGGCGGTGTAATAATAAGCGTACTTATCGTCTTTTAACAGTTCTTTTAAAAGATATTTGGCAAGGGTGTCGGCGTCTTTATCCGAAGAATACACCGACATACTGTTTATAAGTTTTATAATTTCGTTGATTTTCTGTGCGTAAGCCGGTTCGCTGTGCCCGCGCACGAAATATCCCAGAAAGAACGTTATTATTAAAACCGTGGCAAAAAGAACCGATAAAAGCGCGTTGCGGTTGACTTTGCGACGTGTGTTCTCCGTAGCCGAAAGATTTTCTTTTTCTTCCATCTTTTTTACCTTACCAACTTTAATATTACCGTTATCATCCTGAACGTAATTGCGTCCGCTATCTTTCTTATGTTAAGCCCCGTGGACTTTTCTATTTTATCCAGCCTGTAGTTTAGCGTGTTGCGGTGAAGATACAGTTTTCTTGCCGTTTCGCTGACGTTTAAACTGTTCTCGAAAAACTCTTCGGCGGTGTTTATCATTTCCTTATCGTCGAATATATCCCGCGCGGAAGAATCCAACAGCATTTCAAGGTATTCCGAAATTTTGTACTTTGGCAAGTCTTCCAGCATTTTGACCATAATGAACTCTTTAAAAGAGTGGACGCCGCCCCTGTAGTTGACGGCGGAACTCATACGGTGCGCGGCTACCGCCTGCCCGAAAGACAGCGAAAGGTCGGCGACGTTTTTAACCGTTCCGCCTATAAACACACCGATTTTCATACCCGTTTCTTCGTAAACCGACTGCGCAAGGAATTCCGCATACTCGGCTACCGAACGGTATTCGCCGTCGTCTTCGTCAAAGAATTTAACGAACACGCACTGTCCGTCTTCCAATGCGCAGGCAAAGTCCGAAGAGCCTTCGGAATATCCGCCGACTACGTTTAAAACTTCGTTTTCCCTGCCGCCGTCCATCACTAACAGCATTACGCACGCCGCGTCGCCCCCGCAGTATTTTTTCGCGTATTTTTTTATGGTGTAATAACTCGCTTCGCCGAATAGCGCAGACTTAAAAAACTCTTCTTTGGTAAAGTTGGTTTTGGCAAAGGACTGCTCGGCAAGTTCGCAGATTAAATACGCGTAATTTTTAGACGCGGAATCGACGCCCGCTATACTGCCGATATAGTTTTTATTTTTGTACCTGAACTTAAAAAGCGTGCGAGAATTAGCCGTGTCGGCGTATATGCTTTCAAAATCCGACTTGACGTTTCCCTTATCTTCGCCCGCGATAAATTCGCCGCAATCCGAATACGCGTCGAACACTATGCCGGTATTTTCCCTTATATTACGTACGAATACGGTTATATCGTGTTCCATTGTCGATTTGTTTTCTCCCCTGACGTTTTATCAAAATATAAAATTCCCGCGTTTTAATAGCGGTAATCAACCGATAATTGCCGCTACTCCCATAACGGCATACCCTAAAACCGCACCTAAAACATACATAAGCCCGATTATCATAAAGGCTTTTTTAACGGTGTTTTTACTCCTGAACAATATCAGCGCGCCTATACCCGCGTTTGCCGCAAGCCCCGCTATAAGCCCCGAAAAACTGAGAATTCCCGAAAGGTAGGCTTCGGAAAGAATTATAGACGAACCGCAATTAGGTATAAGTCCGACAAGCGGTGCTATAACGGGCTGTAGCGCCATACTGTTATCCATTAACTCTTTTATATTTTCTTCACCGATAAGATATTTTATAGCCGCGCCCAAAGCAAAGTTTATTATTACCACGTATACTAAAATAATAACGGCGTGCTTTAACGGGTGCAGAAAGTATTTGTCAAAACCCTTCTCGTGATGCTCGCCGCACTCTATACAGTCGTCCGTTTCGGGGCAAACGTGAACCGCGTCTTTCTTGGATAAAAGCGCGTTTATAGCCGTACCCGCTATAACGGCGTACACGATTTTTATAACGATAAGCAAAATTACGTCCGAAACCTTTGCCCCGTCGGTCAATAAAATGATAACGCCTTCGTCGCTAATAGAAACAAAGGCGGCGATAAGCGTTCCTATTTTAATAAGTCCTTTGTCGTACAGTTTAGAACACATTACGGCAAAACCGCACTCCGGCACAGCGCCTAACACGCCCGCCACAGTCGGGGCGAACGGTCCGCTTAAAATTCGTTCTATGTTTTCCTTACTTTTCGCGTGTTCTATAATCTCCATCAGGATATAGATAAGAAAAATAAACGGAAAAATTTTTGCGCCGTCAATAGCAGCGTCAAGTAAAACGTCCCACATACTTTAATATATTGTATCATAAATCGTGTGAAATCAAAATATTTTTTTCGGATTTTTGTCCGCTAACCGCAAAAATATTGTAAAACGCGGCAAAATTCCGCATAAATAAAGTCCCCGCATTTTTGCGGAGACTTTATTTATTTTTTAAACCTTATTTAATTTCGGAGAAATATTTAATCGTTCTTACCATCTGGCTGGTGTACGAATTTTCGTTATCGTACCAGGAAACAACCTGTACCTGATAGGTGTCGTCGTCGATTTTACTTACCATAGTCTGGGTAGCGTCAAACAGCGAACCGTATTTCATACCGATAACGTCGGAAGAAACGATTTCGTCGGTGTTGTAGCCGAAAGATTCGGTAGCCTGCGCCTTCATAGCGGCGTTGATGCCTTCCTTCGTGATGTCCTTGCCCTTAACTACCGCGATTAAAATGGTCGTAGAACCCGTAGCGGTAGGAACACGTTGCGCAGCGCCGATAAGTTTGCCGTTGAGTTCGGGGATAACGAGACCGATTGCTTTAGCCGCGCCCGTTGAGTTCGGAACGATATTCATAGCGCCCGCCCTCGAACGACGTAAGTCGCCCTTTCTCTGCGGTCCGTCTAAAATCATCTGGTCGCCGGTATAAGCGTGAACGGTGGTCATGATACCCGAAACGATAGGAGCGTAGTCGTTAAGCGCTTTAGCCATAGGAGCAAGACAGTTGGTCGTGCAGGATGCCGCCGATATAATATGGTCGTCTTTGGTAAGCGTTTTGTGGTTTACGTTGTAAACGATAGTGGGAAGGTCGTTGCCCGCAGGTGCGGAAATAACGACGTTCTTTGCGCCCGCGTCGATATGCGCCTGTGCTTTTGCCTTGGAAGTATAGAAACCCGTGCATTCAAGCACTACGTCGATATCGAGTTCGCCCCAAGGAAGTTCCGCCGCGTTCGCTTTAGCGTAGATGGTGATTTCCTTACCGTCTACTATGATAGAACCGGGGGTTAAAACGGTTTTTCCGTCTTCCGCTAATATAGCGTCTTTGAATTCGACGTTATGGCTTCTCGCATAGTTGCCTTGCATCGTGTCGTATTTCAAAAGATGGGCAAGCATTTTGGGGCTGGTTAAGTCGTTGATTGCGACTACTTCGTAGCCTTCCGCGCCGAACATCTGTCTGAAAGCCAAACGGCCGATACGACCGAAACCGTTGATTGCTACTTTTGTGATTTTGGACATTTTAATTATCTCCTTTTAATAGTTTTCACATAATTTCCTTTAATATTATATATTTCCGCCGCAATTAAGTCAAACAAATTTAATCGGTTATTTTAAATTTTCGGGATTTAAACAGAGCAAATCTTCGGGCACGAACCTTCCGTTTTTGCGGATAAGTTCCCCGTCGATATAAATCTCGCCGCCGCCATACTCTTCTGTCTGAATAAGTACCAAATCCCAGTGCACGGCGGACACGTTGCCGTTATAACAGTCGTCGTAGCACGCCCCGGGGGTAAAGTGGATAGACCCCGATATTTTTTCGTCGAACAGTATATCGCCCATAGGCTTAACCACGTACGGGTTTACGCCGAACGCAAACTCACCCACGTACCTTGCGCCTTCGTCCGTGTCGAAAATAGCGTTTATTTTGTCGGGCGCGTTGCCCGTGGCGTTTATTATTTTGCCGTCTTTAAAGGTCAGCGAAACGTTTTCGTACTTAAACCCGTTCTGCACGGACGGCGCGTTGTAGGTAATAACGCCGTTCACGCTGTTTTTTACGGGCGCTGTGTAAATTTCGCCGTCGGGAATATTGTGGTCGCCAGAGCACTTTTTGCTGCCTATGCCCTTTATAGAAAATGAAATATCCGTATTCGGCGCAACGATGCGAACTTTGTCCGCCCTGTCAAGCCGCGCTTTTAACGCGTCCATCGCCCTATCCATTTTGGAATAGTCGAGATTACACACGTTAAAATAAAAATCCTCGAAAGCGTCGGTACTCAT
Source organism: uncultured Clostridia bacterium (assembly GCA_946627905.1). GTDB lineage: Bacteria > Bacillota > Clostridia > Christensenellales > Borkfalkiaceae > UBA1259. The sequence goes on along the minus strand of CAMOVY010000018.1, from coordinate 1,749 downwards.
ACCCGCCTGCTGCGCCATACCTTGGTTGGGGTAGCGCAGTATCACCCACTTGGTCTTTTTAACCCTTATCTCGTGGTGTACGGGGTGAGAATAAAATTCGCTGTCAATCTGTAATTTTTCGGACGGAACGTCGGCGTTTTCGTTGCTGTTTTCGCCGCCGCGTATGCCGATGTACGCGTCCATATCGTCCATACGGAAAGCGTCGTATTTTGCTTTAAGGCGAGCGTATTCTTCCGTCTCGCCAAGCAGCAATTCGCGCGAGACGCGGTTATCGAAAATTTCCACAAACGGATACGCGCCGACAGCGTACGCTTCCTTTACGAGCGCGTTTATAAGCATATAGTCTATGCCCTTGGCTTCTATAAGCACTTTTTCGCCCTTTTGGAGTTTACACGACTGATTTATAAGGTTTTTTGCAAGTTTATTTATTCTTTCGTCCTGCATATAAAGCCCCTTTTTACGGTTTTTTAATATTTTCCCTTTAATGATACAACTTTAACCCAAGTTTTGCAAAGTATTTTAAGTATAAACGCAAATTTATTTGCAATGCGCGCGAATTTTTTGTATAATATTAAAGGTTTGGGATTTTTCCCTATAATAAAAGAAATTTTTTATATAAATATTCGGAGGAACTGAAAATGGCATTGGTTAATTCCAAAAAAATGTTCGAACAGGCTTACAAGAACGGCTACGCTATCGGCGCGTTCAACGTAAACAACATGGAAATCGTACAGGGTATTACCGAAGCGTGTAAAGAAGAAAAAGCGCCCGTAATACTTCAGGTCAGCAAGGGCGCAAGGGCTTACGCAAACCACACGTATCTCGTTAAACTCGTAGAAGCGGCGGTTATAGAATGCCCCGAAATCCCCGTAGTTTTGCATCTCGACCACGGTCCTGATTTCGAAACCTGCAAATCCTGCATTGACGGCGGATTTACTTCGGTTATGATTGACTACTCTTCGCATCCCTTGGAAGAAAATATCGAAGAAACGGCAAAAGTCGTCGAATACGCGCATAAATACGGCGTTACCGTCGAAGGCGAACTCGGCACGCTTGCCGGAATCGAAGACGAAGTAAGCCACGCGGTAGGTTCTTACACCCGCCCCGAAGACGTGGAAAAGTTCGTTAAAGGCACGGGCGTTGATTCGCTCGCTATCGCTATCGGTACTTCCCACGGCGCATATAAGTTTAAGCCCGAACAGTGCACGGTAAACGAACAGGGTATTTTAGTTCCCCCCGCGCTCCGTTTCGATATTTTGGAAGAAGTAAGTCGAAGATTGCCTAACTTCCCGATAGTTTTACACGGTTCTTCTTCCGTTCCGCAGGAATACGTTAAAATGGTAAACGAAAACGGCGGCAAAATGCCGAACGCTATCGGCGTTCCCGAAGAACAACTCCGCGAAGCGGCTCGCCTTTCGGTCTGCAAAATCAATATCGACTCCGACTTAAGACTTGCTATGACCGGCACTATCCGTAAGTTCTTCAACGAACATCCCGAAAAATTCGACCCGCGCGAATACTTAAAACCCGCGAGAGCGAACATCAAAGAACTCGTTCGCCACAAACTCGTAAACGTTTTGGGCTGCGCAGGCAAAGCCGACGAGTGCAAATAATTATATCAAAGGTATTTTGCGGCGGAAAGCGTTTGCTTTCCGCCGCCTTTTTAATATTGACAACTATCTAGGATTAAAGTATAATGTCTTTGTCCGAAACTCTATTTTTACGGAGAAAAACACAATGTTTCACCTG
>CAMOVY010000017.1 GCA_946627905.1 uncultured Clostridia bacterium | reverse complement strand
GAAATAACTTCGGCATAGGTAAACGCGCCAACGTAGCCGACCTGAATTTCTTTGGTTGCATCAACCTTGCCGGCGTCAATCATTTCGTTAAGTTTCATACCCGCAGCATAACCCGCAAGATATCTGCCCTGATAAATGCTGGCAAAAGCGTTGTGATAGTTAGTTAAACTTTCACGAACAGCCGCTTGAGTTCCGGTCGCATGGAAAAATTGAACCGTAGGATTTGCTTCGGCAAGCGGAACGAGTAATTTTTCATGACCGAAAGAGTCAGCGAATATCGCTTTGCAGCCTTTACTGATTAAGTCGTTTGCAGCGTCGGTACATTGTTCGTTCTCATCAATGTTAAATTTGTAGAAAACCTGGCTGTCGCTTAAACCGAAATATTCAACTGCTTCTTTTGCCGCATTGTAGAAATTAAGGTCGTAAGTGGATTTTTCGTCGTGCAAGAAAATAAATCCAACCTTAAAATCCGCCGGAATCGTCTCCGTAAACCTTGCGTCATACGCGGGCATCTTTAATTCCTGCGCGTCTTCTCCGTCACCGCAGGCAACGAGACCGAAACAGCACGCTACCGCCATGATAGCGGCAACTAAAAGTGTTAAAAGTTTCTTCATTTAATAAACCTCCTACCCTTTCGGGTCTAAAATTCTTCGTTATTTGTTTATTCGGGCTTGTCCGAAAGCCGAAACTTACTTGCGGAAAACGACCCTACCGTTTTCCATACTGTCGATAACGGCGAGCGAGTAAAGGTTTACGCCTTTTTTACGGAGTTCGTCCCCGCCGCCCTGAAAGCCTTTCTCGATAGCGATGGCAACCCCCGAAAGCGTTGCGCCCGCCGCGTTTACAATACTAATCAGCGCGTTAACCGCTTCGCCGTGCGCCAGAAAATCGTCGATTATCAAAACCTTATCGTCTTTACTCAGGTATTCTTTGGGAACGATAAGCGTGTTTTCGTTTTTGTGGGTGAAAGAAAAGCACTTTGCAGAATATAGTTCGCCGTCGACGTTCGCAGTCTTGCTTTTTTTGGCAAAAACCGTATTACAATTAAAAAACTGCGCCGTAATTACCGCAATTGCTATCCCGGACGCTTCTACCGTCAGGATTTTGCTTACGCCGCAGCCTTTAAATTTTTCATAAATATCTTTCCCCATAGCGGAAATAAGGTTTATGTCTATCTGGTTATTCAAAAACGAGCCGACTTTCAGAATGCCGCCGTCTAATACTTTACCTTTTTCCGTAATAGCGCGTTCTAAAAGTTCCATTTTTATCCTTTCCGCAAAGATTTTTTCGCTTTAAAATTGAAAAACAGGCTGAAAAATCAAACCCGTTGCCAATAAATTCGCACCGCCGCCTTTAAATCAAACCTGAAATTAAAGCGGTAAAGCGATTTTGTCCAATAGTCGCGCGGTTGGCTGCGCGGTAGAAACGTTCGTGCCATCGATAACGAACTTATATCGGCAAAATATTCAATTTACGATAAAATTATATCAAATCAATTTAAATCCGTCAAACTTTTTACACCCGTTTTTAGATACTTTATTAATTTCTTTTAAGCAAATCCCAGTTTAAACCGTCCGCCGTGTAATTTTCGATATACTCTATGACTTCCTTTTCAGAATTAAGCGTTTTATACAACATTTTGCACTCTTCGTTAACGAATTTCTGCGAAATTATTTCGTCGAGCGACTTGTCGAAATGTGTATAAAATCCGCAGGAATTATATAGCGCTATCGCTTTTTTGTGCCGCCCTAATTGCTTTAACGTTAAAACCTCGAAAAACTCTTCAAGCGTGCCTATGCCGCCGGGAACGATAATAAACGCGTCCGCCGCGTCTTCCATTACCCGTTTTCTTTCCGCCATGGTTTCAGTACGGGTAAGTTCGTCGCAACCCTTAAAAATCGCTTCGTACCCGTTCTCTTCGAAAAAATACGGAATAACGCCGTGCACTTTCCCGCCGTTTTCTTTAAATCCGCGCGCCGCCGCGCCCATAAGACCTTCGCCGCCCGCGCCGAACACCAAATCGTGCCCGCGACGCGCCAACTCTTTTGCCAGATTATAACAGTCGTCTATATATTTTTTATCTATTTTATCGCTTGCCGCGCCGAATATACAAATTTTCATCGCTATCTCCTTTTATGCTTTTACTTTATATATTATATATGTTTTTACGTTTCTTTGTCAACACCGAATGCGCCGCCTAAAATCTATTGCAAACCCGCCGATTTGGTGCTACAATATTAAAAGTTATGATTGCTTCGGTATCCATCGCCGCACTTTCGGCACTTTTAATGATTATATCCGTTCTATTTAAACCTTATCTTTCTTTCGGAAAAATAAAAGTCGGTCTTTACGTTATTATCTGCTGTGTGGGTGCAGCGGCGGAAATTTTGTTCGGCGGACTTCCGCTTTTTGACGCGGTGGACGGACTTACCGCCGATACCCAAGTAAACCCCCTTAAAATTTTAGCGCTGTTTCTTTCTATGACTATGATTTCCGTTTCTTTAGGGGATTCGGGATTTTTTCATCTGGTTGCGGAAAAAACTTTCGCGTTCGGTAAAAAAGGCAAACTGCGGTTGTTTATAATTTTATACGCCGTCGTTTCCGTGCTTACCGTGTTTACGTCAAACGACATAGTTATTTTAACGTTTACCCCTATTATATGCATTTTTTGTAAAAAAGCGGGGTTTGCGCCCCTGCCGTTTTTGGTGGGCGAATTCGTCGCCGCAAACACCTGGAGTATGGCGCTGATTGTCGGAAACCCTACCAACGTGTACCTTGCCCAAAGCGCGGGGATATCTTTTATCGCGTATTTTAAGGTAATGGCGCTACCCGCCTTTGTCGCGGGCGTTTCCGCGCTTATAGTTCTGCTTATCATTTTCAAAAAGTCGCTTTTAACGCCTTCCGCACCCGCGCCGGAAGCGCAAGCCGAAAAAATCATACCCGTACGAATAAACCTGCCTTCTATGATAGCCGCGCTTACCGCGCTTACGGGCTGTATAATTTCTTTGGCGTTTCAGGAACAACTCGGCGTGGAAATATGGGTTTTAACCGTAATTTTCGCGGCGGGAACACTACTGTTTAACTCCGTTTACGGACTTATCTGCGGCGAAGGGCTTACCCGTGCGTGGGGCACGGTAAAAAAGACGCCTTGGGAACTAGTGCCGTTTATAATCTCTATGTTTATAATCGTGTTGGCTTTGCAAAAAAGCGGCGCGACCGACGCGATTTCTTCTGCGCTCGTAAAGGGCGAAAACACGGACGGGTTTACTTTCGGGTTTTTGTCCGCGGGGCTATCAAACCTTTTAAACAATATTCCGACTTCGGTAATAACCGAAAAGATAATCGCGGGGAACAGCCTTTACGCGACTTACGGGGCGATAATCGGCACGAATATAGGCGCGTTTATAACGCCCGTCGGCGCGCTTGCGGGAATAATGTGGAATAAAATTCTTTCGGGGTACGGCGTAAAACTGCCCTTTTATAAATTCGCCTTTTACGGAATATGCGTGGCTATCGCGGCGTTAAGCCTTTCGCTTTTAACGCTGTTTCTGGTATTTTAGATTATAAAACAACGCTTGATTGTTTTTTAAGAAAATGGTACAATAAAGATATGGAAAAAATAGCGAAATTTTACAAAGTAAGTAAAACCGAATACCTAAAGTCGGGTACGGAAGAAACGTATAACGGCATAACGCTACCGAAACGCGCGACCAAAGGCAGCGCGGGGTACGATTTTTTCGCCCCCGAAGCCTTTTCCCTTGCCCCCAAAGAAACGGTGAAAATCGCGACGGGTGTGCGGGCGGAAATAAAAGAAGGCTGGGTGCTTATGCTTTTCCCGCGGTCGGGATTAGGATTTAAATACAGGCTTACCCTTGACAACACCGTGGGGGTTATCGATAGCGATTATTTTAACGCCGATAACGAAGGGCACATTTTTATTAAAATGACTAACTGCGGCGATAAGCCCCTGACGGTTGAAAAAGGCAAAGCCTTTGCGCAAGGCGTGTTTTTACCGTTCGGCATAACCGTCGACGACGATTGTGAAAACGCACGCACGGGCGGACTTGGCAGTACGGACAAAACGCTTTAAAAAGGAAAAATATATGGACCTTATTCCAAGTTTTTCAGTAGACCATACGGCAATAGTTCCCGGCATTTTCATAAGCCGTGAAGATATAATCGGGAAAGAACGGATAACCACCTACGATATCCGCCTTAAAAGACCCAACGCAGAACCCGCAATCGACGTTGCGGCTATGCACTCTCTCGAACACATCGTCGCCACCGCGCTACGCAACGACGCGGAGTGGAAAGACGAAATAATTTACTGGGGGCCTATGGGGTGTCTTACGGGGTTTTATCTTATTCTTAAAAACGCCCGCCCCGCCCGCGCAATATATCCGCTTATCCTTAAGGCGTTTAAGGCGGTACAGGATACCGAAGTCGTTCCGGGTGCAACGGTAAAAAACTGCGGGCGGTATCTTATGCACGACCTGACTTTAGCAAAATGGTATGCAACGGAATTTATTAAGTATCTTGAAAAGAACGCGGATAACCCGAAGATATTTGAGTACCCTAAAACCGACCGCCTGCTAACGGACGACGGAAAGCGGTTTTACGATTCGTGAAAATTTAAAAACACTCGGCGCGGCGAAAATTTCGCCGCGCCGAGTTCTTTTTTTGACGTTTATTTTTCTATCGTATATTTATAAAGCAAAGACTTTGGCACGCCGCGCTCTTTAGCAACGCGCTTTAACGCGTCTTTTTTATCCATGCCGCTATTTACATACATATTTATATGTTCTTCTTCGGAAAGCCCCGCGTATTCCGCACCCTTTACAGCGCCTTCTACGATTAAAACGTATTCGCCTTTCGGCTCTGCCGTATAGCCGTCTTTTAAGTTAAAAAACTCCGCACGTTCGTGAATTTTGGTTATCTCTTTTACCGCCGCGGCGTTTCTTGCGCCAAGTACGGAATACAAAGTCGCCACGTCCTTTTTTACGTCGTGCGGGGCGGAATACAGAATAAGCGTTGCCGAAAGGTTTTTGTATTCGTTCAAAAGGTCTTCTCTGTCGCTTTTCTTCTCGGGCAGAAAACCCAAAAAAACGAATTTGTCCGCGTTAAAGCCCGAAAGAACAAGCGCGGAAAGAGCGGCGTTCGCCCCCGGGATAACCGTAAACTCCAGCCCGTTTTCTTTTAACGCTTTGGCTAAAATATTTCCGGGGTCTGAAATAACGGGCATACCCGCATCCGATATTACCGCAATATTTTTACCGCTTTTAAGTTTGTCTATAATTTTCTCGCACTCTTCGCGTTCGTTAAACTTATGATAGGCAAAAAGCGGCTTTTTTACGCCGTATGCCGATAAAAGCGTAAGCGAGTGGCGCGTGTCTTCGCACGCTATTTCATCCACTATAGAAAGCGTTTCCACCGCCCTGTACGATATATCTTTTAAGTTGCCTATCGGCGTTGCTATAAAATAAAGCATATTGTCCCTTATCCTTTAATTATAAATAGTGTCCGAAAACTTAAGCCCGCTTTTGCCGCCCTTTACCCCTTCGACGAGTATAAGATAGGGCGCTTTATCTTTCGCCGCGACGGGCGCAAGCCTTTTCGGTTCTATACCGTATTTATGCATAAAACTTATAACCTCCGCAAGCCTGTCCGCACGGTGAACCATACAAAACCTGCCGCCGAATTTAAGTCCTTTTGAAACTGCGGTAATAAGTTCTTCTAATTTAAGCGCGAGCTCCGTTCGGCAAACGGCGATATTTTCCGCTTTGTCCGTTTCGCCCGCACCGTCTTTCATATAGGGCGGATTGCATACTATTAAAGAAAATTTGCCGTAAAACTCTTTCGGCAAGTCCTGAATTCTGCCAAGCACGGCGTTAAACTTATCTGCCTTGCCGTTTAACGCGATATTCTCTTCACAAAGGTTAAAAAGCGGTTTTTGCAACTCGAAAAAAGTAAGCGAACAAATTTTATCGGGATTAAGCGCGTAAAGGTTAAACCCCACGACGCCGCAACCTGCGCAGAAGTCCGCAACCGTATCGCCTTTTTTAACCGCCGCAAACTCGGATAACAGGATAGCGTCCGACGTAAAAGTATAAAGTTCGTCGTCCTGATAAATTTTTATTTTATCGCTTAAAATTTCCAACCGTTTCATTTAAATGTCCGAATTAAAAATTCAAGGCGCGAAAAATTTTCGCGCCTTGAGTTTTCGTAAGTTATTCTTCCGAAATTGCCTCTACGGGGCAGCCCGCAGCGCACGCGCCGCAACTGATGCACTGTTCGGGGTCGATATTGTATTGCGTATCGCCTTGGCTTATCGCTCCGACAGGGCAGGTTTCCGCACAAGACCCGCAAGAAATGCACGTATCGCTTATTTTGTATGCCATTTTTTTCACCTCCGTTTTTTCTGTCTAATTATTGTAGCACAAAATTTTCGCTTTTGCAATACCGTGCGAAAATTTTTCGCGCCTTTTTACTCTTCTGTATCGTCTGCGTCGTCGTCCGCGTCTTTACCGCAATCCGCGCAAGTCTTGCGCTGAAATTCCAAGTCTTTAACGTTAAAATCCTTATACACTTCGCTGCCGTCGGGTTTTGCTATTTTCACCTTGGAAATCATTTTAAGCATATCGTTGGAAACGACCGTACCTTCCCCTTCGGGCGTTTTTACCGTACCCCCGACTTTCGGCACTAATTTGCACGCCTTTTCGTAATAATCGTTTTCGTACTCTAAACAGCACATAAGCCTGCCGCAAAGCCCGCTTATCTTGGTCGGGTTAAGGTGCAGCCCCTGATTTTTCGCCATCTTTATCGAAACCTTGGCAAACTCGCTCATCGCGCCCGCGCAGCAACAGGTTCTGCCGCACGGCGCTATGCCGCCCAAAATCTTGGTTTCGTCCCTTATGCCGACTTGACGGAGTTCTATCCTTAACTTAAACTGCGAAGCAAGGTTCTTTACAAGTTCGCGGAAATCCACCCTTTCTTCCGCGGAAAAATAAAAGGTCAGTTTTTTGCCGTCGAACGCGTATTCCGCGCCGATAAGTTTCATATTAAGGGAAAGTTCCGCAATTTTCTCCCGCGCTTTTTCCATCGCTTCGGGGATTTTTTCGTTGTTTTCTTTCACCCGTTCTTCGTCTTCCGCCGTTGCAAGCCTTAAAATAGGTTTAAGCGGGTGGGTTATCGTTTCGTCGGGGGCGGTTTTTATGCCGAAAACCACCGTGCCGTACTCTAACCCCTTTGCCGTTTCCACTATAACGCCCGCCTTTTCGGGGTAGTCTTTTACCCCTTTAAGGGGCGAAAAATAATATATTTTAGCCGTATTTTTAAATTTTACGCCTATAACTTCCGCCATTTGTGTTTGCCCTCCAAAAACGCGAACAGAAATCTCTCTAAAACCGCCTGCGGGTTGCCGTTTGCCGAAAGCCGTTTTTTTGCTTCCGCTATTCTGTCCGCTATGTATATAAGTGCGCCGAGCGTAAAGCCTTCCGCTTTTTCCACACGCCTGAAAAGCGCCTTGTTTTTAACCGTATCGCCGCCGCTTGCGTAAACCGTAAAATCGCGGCAAGTAAGTTCCATTACCGAAAGATACTCCTTAATTCCGTCTTTAAGCCGCATTATCCTGTTTGAAAACTCCAGCACGTCGCGGCTTGTCCGCATATTGAGAAAAGTATCGACTGCGGCGTCTATCGTTTCCGAAAGGTTTTCGTCCCCGTATAAAGAAAGCGCGCCCCCCACCGTTCCGTCGCTGCAACACACCGCACTTTTAAGCCGTTCCATATCGGGGCACTCGCTTTTAAGCGCCGCTATCAGTTGACTTTCGGAAAAGGGCGGGATAACGAGTTTTTTTACCCTTGACTTAACCGTCGATAAAAGCGGATGCTCGCTGGTTGCGTGTATTAGAATATGCACGTTTTTGGGCGGTTCTTCCAGAGTTTTTAAAAGTTTGTTCTGCGAAGACGCGTTCATCGACTCCCCGTTGTTTATCAAAAAGAGTTTTTTGTCGCTCTCTACGGGTTTTAAAAAACTTTCTTCTATTATCGTTGAAACGTCTTCTTTTAAAACCGCTTCGCCGTTTTTGGGAAAAGTCAAAACGTCCGGATGATAGCCGTTATCTATAAGTCCGTCGGCTCTTTCGTCCGCAAAACCCGTCATTATGAGTTTAGCGAAGATTTTAAGATATCCGTCCGAATTTACCCCGTCCGAAGAAACAAACAGGTACGCGTGCGAAAGCCTGCCCGCGGCTTTATCCGCCGCAACGGTCTTATACGCGCGCGTATCTTTTATAAGGGAGAATAAATCCACCATAATCTTAACCTTCGCTTAATCTATATAATACCCTTTGCCTTAAGCGCGGCGATAATTTTAGCGTGCGTTTGTTCTTTAGTGCCCGACGCGTCGATTACCGCAAACCTGTCGCGGTAGGTTTTTGCAAGTTCCAAGTACCCTTCGTAAACTTTATCGTGAAACGCCGCGCCCGAAAGTTCCAGCCTGTCCGTGCCGTCAACGCCGCCCTTTCTTAAAAAAGCGTCTTTGGGCGAAAGGTTTAAAAACACCGTTAAATCGGGCATTGCGTTTTTAAAAGCGTAGGAGTTTATGCGTTTTACAAATTCATACCCAAGTCCCCGCGCCTTTCCTTGATAGGCAAGCGAAGAATCCACGTACCTATCGCAGAACACGAGTTCGCCGTTTTTTAAGCGCGGTTCTATTTCCTGCTTTATCAGTTGCACGCGTGCCGCCGCATACAAAAGCGCTTCGCACTCGTCGGTCATTTCGGCGTTATTCCCGTCCAGAATAACCGACCTTATCTGTTCGGAAATGGCTGTGCCGCCCGGTTCGCGCGTTAAATAATATTTTATTCCGTTGTCTTTAAGATACTCTTCCAAAAGCCTTATCTGGCGGGATTTGCCCACCCCTTCGCAACCTTCGAAAGTATTAAATTTACCTTTCATTTTTATCCTTACGTTTTAATCGAGAAAATCGCTGAATTCCCTTGCCAAAGTACATACGAACGATATGCACTCGAACTGCAAATCGGGTTGTTCCGCCGAAAAATCGAACAAGACCAACCCCACGCCGTCCGCCGTGCCGCCCGAAAGTTTTAAGTAGTCGGAAACGTTCCTTTTATCCGTTCTCTCGGGGGCGTGCGTCATCGCCGCCATATTAAAGCCGTACACGAAATTCTCTCTGCCTTCTGTTTTTTCATTTTCGTACGCGACGCGGTAAGTCTCGTCATCAACGGTTGTAGCCGCCTGCTCGTACTTGGTATACTTGTAAAAAAGCCCCTTTTCTTCACCTACCGACATAAGCGTTTCAAAATCCTGTACGTCAAGGCTCAGTTTTTTGATGCGCTCTATCTCGTTTTGCCGCCCTTCTTCTTTTTCTTTTTCCGTGCGGAAACGGTTGTCGCCTTTCATACGCGCGTCGAAATAATCACGTATTTTATTTTCGTCTAAACTATCGCCGTCGCCTTTAAATTGCGCGATATATTCTTTCGCGCTATTTAAAAGCGATTGCATATCGTAAACGGAGAACTCGTCTATTATACTTTTTGCCCTGACCGTGCCGTCTTCTTTTTCTAATGAAGAAGTAAAAATCGCGTCGCCTTCCTGTACCGAAAGCCGTACGGACAGAACGTTATAAGAAGAACTGAGATTTTCGGCTTCCACACTTAAAACGTCGAAACTGAAAGTCTTGCCGTTTTTGCCCGTTTCCACGCCCAAAAGGCTATAAATATCGCCCGCCGAACTGTCGTAAACGTACAAATCTTCGTCCATATAGTATTTGAACTGCTGACCTGTGGAAAGGCGCACGGCGGCAACCGTGTAGATAAGTTCCAGCACGATTATGGCGGCAACCGCCGCCACGATGGTTATTATCCATTCGTATGCGAAAAAATCCGATAATCTTCTCTTTGTCAATCTGTTATCCATTTCTTTCCGCCGTTCGTTCTTATAAAGACAGTTTTTGCCTTTTTATTTTTTTATGGGTTTCATCGTCGGGAACAAAATTACGTCCCTTATAGACGCGCTGTCGGTTAAAAGCATTACAAGCCTGTCCACGCCGAAGCCAAGTCCGCCCGTCGGGGGCATACCGTATTCTAACGCCGTCAAAAAGTCTTCGTCCACTTTTGCGTCGTTGCCGCCCTTCGCGCGCTTTTCTTTTACCTGTTTTTCAAATCTCTCGCGCTGGTCAATGGGGTCGTTCAGTTCGGAAAAGGCGTTGCCCATCTCCCTTGCGTAAATAAAATACTCGAACCTTTCGGTAAACGCGGGATTAGACGGCTTTCTTTTCGCCAGCGGAGAGTTTTCTACGGGATAATCGTAAATAAAGGTTGGCTGGATAAGTTTTTCTTCCACGAACGCGTCGAAAAAGGCAATCAGCACGTGCCCTTTGGTCGCCGCGTCGCCCTCTTCTACCGCAACGCCCTTATCTAAAGCCGCTTTTCTCGCGTCTTCGTCCGTCTTCCACTCGTCATAGTCGACGCCCGCGTATTTTTTAACCGCTTCTACCATAGTAAGGCGTTCCCATTTAGCGCCTAAATCGATTTCCGTACCCTGATAGGTGATTTTAGCCGTGCCGCACACCTTTTCGGCTATCGTGCGGTACATATCTTCTATCTCGTCCATCATTTCCTTGTAGTCGCTGTACGCCTGATACATTTCCACCGTGGTAAATTCGGGGTTGTGCGACCTATCCATACCTTCGTTGCGGAAAATTCTGCCTACTTCGTATACCCTGTCGAACCCGCCGACTATAAGGCGCTTTAAGTACAGTTCGGTTTCTATGCGGAGATACATGTCTATATCCAGCGCGTTGTGATGGGTTTTAAACGGCCTTGCCGCCGCGCCTATTTCCAAGGGTTGCAGAACAGGCGTGTCCACTTCGAGATAACCTATCCCGTCCAAATACGCGCGGATTTCTTTTAAAATCTGCGAACGCATTATGAAAGTCTTTTTAACTTCGGGGTTAGCGATTAAGTCCACTTCGCGGTTGCGGTAGCGCATATCTTCGTCTTTAAGCCCGTGATACTTTTCAGGAAGCGGCAAAAGAGACTTGGATAAAAGTTCCACGCTCTGCGCGTGGACGGACACTTCGCCCGTACGGGTTTTAAACACGAAACCCGTTATACCGATAACGTCGCCTATGTCGTAATCCTTAAACTCCGCGTACGCGTCGCCCAAGTCGTTTATAGAAAGATAGGACTGAATAGTGCCTTTACCGTCTAAAATAACGGCGAAAGACGCCTTACCCATAACGCGCTTGCTTATAAGCCTGCCGGCAACGCCTACGACTTTGTTTTCGTATTCTTCAAAAGCGTCTTTAACGTCCGTACTGAACGCCGTGCGCGCGTACTTGACCTTTTCGTAAGGGTTTTTACCCGCCGCTTTTAAAGCGTCAAGTTTTTCGCGCCGAACGCGCAGAATTTCGTTTAAGTCCTCTGTTTCTCTGCTTAATATATTTTCTTCCATTTTAACTCCGCAAAGGTTGGTTTAATAAACTTTTTTAACTATAATTTCGATAACGCCCGAAGGTGTCGAAACGGAAACGTTATCACCTTTCTTTCTGCCAAGCAGCGCGTTGCCGATAGGCGATTCGTTGGAAATTCTGCCCGCTTCTACGTCCGCTTCGGTAGTGCCGACTATTTCGTAGGTGGACACTTCGTCAGGCGCGTCCGCCATAACGAAATCTACTTTACTGCCTAAAGAAACTACGCCGTTTTTGCCCTCGTCTTTGATGATGACCGCATACTTTAATTTGTTTTCTATTTCCAGAATTTCGCCTTCAATCATCGCCTGTTCGTTTTTAGCGGCGTCGTACTCGGCGTTTTCGGAAAGGTCGCCGAATTCTCTCGCAACCTTGATGCGTTCGGTTATTTCTTTTCTCTTTTCGAGTTTAAGATACTCAAGTCTTTTTTCAAGTTCTTCTTTGCCTTCTTTAGTCAGGATAACTTCTGCCATAATGTTTCACTCCTTATAAATTATAACATAATATCGGATTTTAATATTATATAATAACTTTATAGTCTTTGTCAACTTCTGCAATCCGTACGGCAGGGAGTAAAAAGCAAATTTTTGCCGTAATTTTCGCAAAATCCTTTGTTAAATCACAATTATTTTTAAAAACCCCCTTGACAAACGGAAAATCAATGTTAAAATAAAAGGCGTAAGGGGATTGTTTTCACTTGATTTTATCGGCTTTTTAATAAACTTTCCGGAATAATATATGGCAAAGGGGGTTGCTTTAAGCAACCCCCTTTATTTTGCCCCTTGTAAAAAATTTCGGAACTATTTTTCCGAAAAATCCCCGCAACAAGTGTCTTTGCCTGAGCCGCAGGTGATTTTAACCTTTTCAAGACAGCAATTTGCGCCTTTAACGTTGTGGCGGCATTTTTTAACGTCGCATTTTACGGATTCGTTTTTTAACATAATTCTCTCCTTTTCGGTTATTATGCCGCAATTATCGCCTTTTAATACGCAAAGTATACCCTTTCGCCTTGACAATTTTTGTTTTTACTATTAAAATAGTAATGAAAAATTACGGAGAAAAATTATGAAAGTCGTATTACTTAAAGACGTAAAAGGTTCGGGCAAGGCGGGCGATATAATAGAAGCAAAACAAGGCTACGCGCAGAATTATCTTATTAAGAACGGGCTGGCAAAAGCCGCGGACGCCGCCGC